>CALLLS010000015.1 GCA_938008215.1 uncultured Verrucomicrobiales bacterium
GAGGTGTTGGTAATGTCGAACCGGATTTCCAAGAAAGGAATCGGTGCTTCTATTTTGGAAGATCCACTGCTTAGCGCGGTAGGGAAGTGGGTATTTATGCAGGACGGATGTCTCTTCTGAGAGATTTTCTCCCAGAGCGTGGTTCAGCTGGAGAAGAGCCTGTGCTGGAAGACCGCAAAGCCACATCGACTGCGCACACTCCAACGCGGCTCGATAATAGGCAGGGCGATCAGTTCCTTTTTTGGTAAGCGTCAAATCCGAAGGACGAATGACTGACCTTACTTCTGGAAGAAAGGGACAGGACTCTATTCCTTCGTTATGTAAATATCGACTCACGGCCAGAATGCTATCTCGCTTGGCGTATTACGCCAAGCGAGATAACGTAAAAGCAAAGTAGCCCATAGCGGAAAGGTAGCCCAGCCTTGATAAAGAGAAATCTATTTACACTCCGTCAAGTGATGCTACTGTTCGACTGAAAACATGTCCAAGAAAGAAACAAAGGTTTTCGATTTTAATCTCATTGGGGATTCGGTTTCGGTCTCCCTCGAAAATCTGTTCTTTGCTTGTGAGACCCACGTTAAAACGAAGTCGCTGTCAGCGGCTTTGAATCCGAAAGTCGTAAGTGGGCACAGGCAACCCGCAAAATCTTCTAAGAGTGGAATCGAAAAACAGACAAGACTGCTAAATCAGGCAAAGCATCGCCGACATCGGGCTTGCCGAGTAGCCATGTTGTATTCAGTGATTGGGCTGGAACATGTTGTCTTTGAGGCTCTTTGCCGTTTACAGCGTGCTTCGGATCAGGACTTTCTGTCTAAAGAAGGTAAGAAATTTTGGCGTCGTAATCCACAGACTGGACTGGTGCAGATAACAGACCTTGGGAAGGCCGCATACTACCTTCTAGGCAGGAACGAGGTGCAAGCGGGAGATTGCAATTGCAAGCTTCATGCAGGGGCTTCGGTAGTGCATGCCTACCTGAAGCAAGGCCTTGTTCTTCGAAATGGTTTTGTGCATGGCATTTCTGGACAAAAAACTTTGGATTTACATCCTGTGGGAGAGCCAAAGGTAGTCTTTGAGGAAGGTGATAAGCGGACCGAGGAGCAACAGTTTCACGGGATAACGAGGTCTCAATCAAAAACCTCGTTTTCTGAAGCTGTAGTTGAACTTAAAAGTGCCGGTGTCTTCGTGTGTAGCCACGCAGACGGCGATCCTAATCATGTGTGCGTTTCAATGGCTACGAGTTTCTGTCGTCAAGGGTTCGACTTAACTCGTGTGATAGCGAAGCACTATGAGATTGCGGTCTCAGCGATATTCTATGATTTGTGCGGCTCAAGAATTCTAGCCACAAACCAAAAACCGAACGAGCGGGATAATATCGCTGATGAGAGAATAGTTTTTTCAGGTGATGAGATTGTTAAGAGGGTTAATCGCGCTCTCAAAGGGTAGGTCGGGCGTAGTCGAACAAGACGCAACACCACAAATCTGACCGCGCTGATGGGTTGAGGCTTTGACTGGATGAGTGAAAGTGGTAGATATAATGAAAGTTGTGCTGATTCGGTCGGATCTGGTGTGCTGAAACGTTACTTTAGTTCCTCGTCCTTCTACTATCGACAAATGAGTTTGTTCATGCTAATTTCGTTATATGAACACGCAATTTATAACTGATACAGAAGGGAAAAAGGTATCCGTGGTTATACCAATTAATGATTACAAAGATTTGATGGAAGATGTCGCTGACCTTGCAAGTGTAGCTGAAAGAAGAAATGATGATCGTATTTCTTTAGAAGACGTTAAAAACAATTTAATAAAAGATGGATTGCTTCCAGGTTGAGTTTTCTAAGCGCGCTCAAAAGGAATTTAGGAAAATTGATACGCGATATATTCCGAAAATCTACGCTTCTATTGAGAATTTGCAAACTGATCCGAGACCAATAGGCTGTAAGAAACTATCAGGTTCAGAATATACTTATCGCATTAGAATTGGGGATTACAGGGTTATCTATGAAATTGAAGATGGGCAACTTATTGTGCTCATAGTTAAGATTAGACATAGGCAAAGTGCATATGATTAATAGTTAACTAAGAATCTCTTTCTTTTTTCTGCGTCTTTATTTATATTAAAAGCGTATTATCTTAACTTCCATGAAAAACTCTCTACATATCCTTTCCTCAATAGCGGTTATTAGTCTCCTTACCAGCTGTGCGACTACTAACAATACAGCTGTAGCACAGAGCTCTGGTGTAAACGCGGACTATGATGGGAACGGTATTATTTCAGAAACGGAATACCAGAAATATAAGCAGATTAATGGGATGCAGGGGAGTAATCAAAATAAGACTCTACCTAATATTTCTACTACCTCTCGCACTGTGCGAGACACTCTATGGTCTGTCCAAACTCTTAAAAACTTCTTCTAAAGCTTCTGGGGGATGAGTTAGTTCTCTTCAACTGGCGTTATAAGGAAGTATTAAACCATGGCTTTCCGTAATACAAAAAAACTGCACCTCCTAGGAGATGCAGTTTTCTTAAATTTGATGTAATCCAGAGATTACTCAGTAACCTGCCATACTTCGACTACTCTGTTTTTAGCAAAGTCAGATTTACTGAAGCGATCTGTTTCACCCATGGAGAAAGACTCGATTCCAGTATTATTACCAAGAGTTTTACTGATCCAAGCTCCTACTTCTTTAGCTCTTCCAAAGGAAAGACGCTTGTTTGCTCCTTCATCACCACGTGTGTCGGCATAACCGATCGTTACGAGTGTTGCTTCTGGATTAGCAGCTTTTAATTTTGCAATGAGAGCTGATTGGTGAGCGCTAGGAACTCCAGTTTCACCTGTTTGGAATGGGATACGGTAGAGGAAGCTAGATGAACCGTCAGCACTAAGGTCTTTATAAACATTATCAAGAGCTTGCTCATCAGACGCATCAATGCTGGAAAGCTTTTCCGCAAACGTTTTCACTTTATCACTCAGGTTTGGAGAATCAGCAGAATTTTCTTTTACAGGAACTTCTGTTTTCATTTCGTCAGCTACTGCATTTCCAGCGTCTTTAACACCTTCAACTGCTGCACCGCCTAAAGCTTGAGCACCTTCGCCTAGAGCTCCAGCTCCGTCAGCTACTGCGTTTCCAGCGTCTTTAACACCTTCTACTGCTGCACCGCCTAAAGCTTGAGCGCCTTTTCCTAGAGCACCAGCTCCGTCAGCTACTGCGCTTCCAGCGTCTTTAACACCTTCAACTGCTGCACCGCCTAAAGCTTGAGCGCCTTCGCCTAGAGCTCCAGCACCATCAGCTACTGCGCTTCCTGCGTCTTTAACACCTTCAACTGCTGCACCGCCTAATGCTTGTGCACCTTCGCCTAGAGCACCAGCTCCGTCAGCTACTGCGCTTCCTGCACCTTTGGCTCCATCTACAATTGCGCCGCCTGTATCTTTAAGAGCGCTGCCAGTTTTTTCTAAAATGTTTCCACCTTCACTACGCTTACACATCTTTAAAAGAAGGAAGGCAAGAAGAGCTAAAAGGATAATAGGAATGAGTTTTAAAAGACCACCACCAGCTGTTTTGCCAGCTGCAGTTGCACCAGAACCTACTGCTGTAGCTGTTCCACCGACTGCACTTCCTGTTTTAGCCGCTGCACCAGTGACGGCACCGCCAACTTTAGAACCAGCGTTTCCGACTGTTCCAGCAACTTTACTTCCCGTGTCACAAGCTTTACCCGCAATGTTTGATGTTGTGCTACATGCTTTCCCACCAAGCCCTGCAAGCAAACTGCCTAATCCAAGTTTGTCCATGAAGCCTGTTCCTAGAACTTCTGCAATGTGCTCTTTTTGTCCTTTTAGAAGAGACTGTAATCCAGATGCTCCTAATCCGTTTGCGCTAATTTGATTTTTTAGCATGCCAGAAAGAAGAGGAGTGAGTAGTCCGAGAAGTCCGCCAGCTTTATTTCCGGAGATGCCAGAAAATTGACCTATTTTATCGGTGATAGAAGAAAGGTTATCTCCGAAAAGTGTCTTTATAGTATTGAGACCTCCTTCTTGTAGCCCCGCAGTATCACCACTGAAAGCTTCTGTAAGATTACTGAGAATGCCAGCGTCAGCATCTTTTACGGCATTGAAGACTGATTCTGCACCTTCGCTTGATCCAGCCCGCTCTCCGAAGAGTGCTAGGAGTGAAGGAAAAGCTTTTCCAATTACCTCGGAGACATTGTCTGGGTTTATCCCGACTTTATCTGAGATGAGTTTAAGAGCGTGATCTGAGAGATGCTCGCGTGCTACGTTTAATAGGTTTATTGACATGATTGAATGGTAGTTAGTTATTCTTCTTCAAATAAGAGACCATAGTAAAACTTAATAAGTTACAATATTTTTCTTTTCCGACGCATATGCATCATTTTTCTACATATTGGATGAACAATTAGCCATATTTCAATTTAGGCTTTTTAGAAGACTGAGGCTTTCAGTGAAAATGTCGAAATAGGACTTGCTATTGAGAAATAATCTCAATAAGCGAAGGTTAGACTAATTTTTGACAATGACTAACTTCAATTTGTGGGAACTGTTTATGAAAGGAGGGGCATTCATGTATCCTCTATTATTCCTCTCCATTTTATCGCTTATTATTATTTTAGAGCGGATCATTTATTTCGCTATGCGAACGTATCGCTTTAGTCAGACACTTGATGGCGAGGTATCTGAAAAAAGTAATAATCCACTACAGCGAGTGATTTTTTTCTATAAAAGCGACCTAACGAAAGGAGAAGAACATTGCTTAAATGTCAGTACTAGAGAGGCTGCCCGCCAGTTACGCCATCACGAGAGGGGGCTCAAGCTTCTTGCTACAATCGGTGCTATTTCACCTTTGATAGGTCTTCTTGGAACAGTTTGGGGAATGGTGAAAGCCTTTGCAAAGATGGCTTCAATGGGTGAAAGCGTGTCGCCTGCTGATTTTGCGGATGGGATTTGGACAGGACTTTTAACGACCGTTGCCGGCTTACTAGTAGCCATTCCTGCAGTCACCGCTTCTCGAATCTTTGAATCAAAAGTGGATCGCCTAAATCACGATTTTAATGAGCTGTTCTCTCATCTAAAGGAGAGGCATTTCCCATCTAAGAACTGAGGAATCGCGACTACTATGAAGGAGACACTTCCTATGAGAAAGAAAATCAACGCAGGGATCGATATGACCCCCTTAATTGACGTCGTTTTTCAGCTTCTTATTTTTCTCATGGTCAGTAGCCAATTCATCAAGCCAGATAAGCAGGTAGAATTACCTTCTGGTGCGCAAGAAGCATCGGAAGTGGAGCAACAACTCGAAAAGCATCTTTTAACGATTACCTCAGAGAATGAAATCATCTTTAATGGGAATGATACTACTTTGGGTGACTTTAGTGCAGTGTTGAAAAAAGCAATGGGTGAAACTAAAGTTAAGCGATTGGAAATTCGCGGTGATAAGAGTTCAAACCTTGGTATGTTTATTGATATTATTGAGAAGGCAAAGGTCGCAGGGATCGAGGGACTCAGTTATCATAAGCAGGCTAACGAGACAGAATAGTGGGTAGCAAGGCGTCATATCTGAAGTGGGCTGGAGTGGTCGTTTTCGTCTCCTTATTTCACGTCGGACTCTTAAGTCTTTCTCTGAAGAGTCAGAACAAAAAGGCGGAGCGACTGAAGACCGATACAGTAGAGATAGATTTAGAGATCATTGAGGAGTTAGCTGTTGAGGCTCCTTCTGAAATGACTCCTCTTCGGGAAATAGTGGAGGATACTGTAGAGCCTGAAAAAGTAGTTGAGAAGCCTGCTGAGGAAGAGCCTGAAGTTACAGAAATCTCACCTGAAGAAATTGCTTTAGAGAAAGAGCGAATTAAGGATGAAAAGCAAAGCCTCGCAGAGCTCGAGCAACAGAACGCTTTAGAGGCACAAAAGAAATTAGAAGAAGAAAAACGTTTAGCCGAACAAAAGGAGATTGAGGACGAGAAGCGTCTTGTGGAGGAAAAAAAGCAAGAGCTAAAACGTGAACAAGAGAGAGAAGAAAAAAAGCTTCAAGATGAGCTGAGAAGGCAAGAGGAAGCACGCTTAGCAGAAATTAGGAAACTAGAGGCTGAGCGAGTAGCTAAAGTGCGTGCAGCTGAATTAGTTAAGCTTAGAGAACAAGAGCGTATAGAAGCTGAAAGGCAGGCTATTATAGATGCACAGCGTAAGAAAGAACAGGAGAGACAGAAGGCAATTAAAGCAGAGCAGGATCGTGAATTAGCAGAGCGTCAGGCGAGAGAAAAAGCCAAGAGGCAAAAGGAATTAGCGGTTCAGAGAGCGAGAGAAGAAGAGTATCAAAGGAAGCTTTCTGAGCAGCGTGCGAAAGAGGAAGCAGAGAGTCAACGTGAACTTGCCAAACAAAGAGAGAAAGAAGCGAAGCGGCAACGTGAATATGAAGAAAAGCGAGCTAAAGAAGAGGCTAAGATGCAAAAAGAACTAGCGAAACAGAGAGAAAAGGCGGCGAAGGAAGAAGCTAGGCGACAAGCCGAAGCGGCGGATGTGGCTAGGCGTCAATCCCTTGCAAATCAGAAATCTAAGGTCGCGCAGGCGAAATATAGAAAGAAGCCAGACTACCCGCGGGATTTAGAAAAACAGGGAATAGAAGGAATGGTCAAGGTGAAGCTGTTTATCAATTCTAGAGGGAGGGTTGACAATGCTTCTATTCACCAATCTAGTGGACGAGCTGAATTTGACCAGAGCGCGCTAAAAGCGGCACTGAAATGGAAGTATAAACCTGCCGAAGACGGACTGGGACAAGACATCCCTGACGTTAGAGTGGAGACCATTATATTCCAGCAAAGGTAAGTAAGTGGCTCACAATACGGCTAGTTGATATTTTTCAGTAATGTTATTTACTGGATGATTGAGTAGATCTAAAGTTGGCAAATAGAACAGGAGTCCATAATGCGATTACAAAACTAATTACTATAATTTCAAAAATGAATTTTTAACCGTTGACTTATCCCTTCTCATGGAAGGCAGAGAATCTTATTAGCGGGGAATATAATTGGAGGAGAAACTGGAGTTTATAGACTTTTAAAGTCTGCACCAAAAATGATAATAAAAAATAGTGGTTCTCTTGTATAAGGGTTTATTGAATAATTTATGTTAAGTTTAATATTATTGTTAGGTTGGTTTGGAGTTTTATTCATTCCCCAAAAAAATTATGGTGTAGAAATATACATAGCATATTGTATTATTCTCTTGTTAATTTCTCACACTCGAAAGATTAGGCATGACCATTCAGGATTAGGAAAAGCACTTTTTGGGCGCTTGAATAATGGTGTATATGCATTTGGTTATAACATTGGAGCTCATGGAAATTCCAAAGTAGTAGTTAGCACACTCAAGCAGTTTTATATTCTTTTATTCATGGTTTTAATGAAAGTGTGGTTTCTAAGTCTTTAGTTTTTTTAGCGGGTTAGAGCGAACCGCGTAAAATCCACTCGAAATATTCTAGGGGTCTATCTTAGATACTTTTCTTCATTGGTATAAGGAGCAAGGAGGTTGGGAAATCTTCTCTACGGTTAGCCAGAGAAATGCTACGTTCACCTGAAGAGCATGAAAAAACGACACTCTCTTTTTGCGGTTTAGCGCCATTGCGAGAGGTTTTTTAAAACACCGCTAAGATGACCGAGCTCCTTGAGAGGTAAGAGGAATGTGAATGCGCTAAGCAATGCTCTTAAGCATTTCTTTCAACGCTCTGGATGAGGCTTGGAGAGCTTGCATTTCTTTAGGCCAAAGTTCTAGTTCTAGATGCTTTTCGGCCCCTTTACGACCGACAATGGTAGGAACACTGATGCAGACGTCTCTCAGTCCATAGCACCCGCTTTGGAGGCTAGAAACAGGGAGGAGTTGCTTCTTGTCGAGAGCGATAGAATGGACGGTTTCCGCAATCGTTGCGCCTACAGCCCAGCCTGCACCACCTTTACGTGAAATGACTTCTGCTCCAGACTTTTTAGTGCGCTCAAAGACCATTCTCTGATAATTTGCATCACATCCTTTTACGCTTGCGAGAGGAAGTCCTCCGACAGTTGCGGATGACCAAACGGGGAACATAGAATCACCGTGCTCACCGAGAATAAGTGCTTTTACTTGTGTTGGAGCGAGGTCTAGATCGTTTGCAATGAGAGAGCGGAAGCGCGCGGTATCTAGCATTGTTCCAAGCCCGATCACTTGGCTTTGAGGAAGTCCTAGGTAGCTCACCGCGAGGTGCGTGAGGATATCCACAGGGTTAGAAACAATGAATACGATGGCGTCCTGCTTCATGCCTGCGGTCTTAATGTTTTCTAGTATTTGCGAGAAGAGACCGACGTTACGCTGGATCAGATCTAGACGGGTTTCATCTGGCTTACGACGTAATCCAGCGGTGATGACGAAGATATCAGAATCGGCAGCGCGAGTGTAATCACCTGAATAAATACGTTGATCATGAAGGCAAGAGGAACCATGGAGGAGGTCTAGGGCTTCTCCGTCTGCGAGCTCGGTATTATAGTCCAGGATTTGAATTTCAGAAACGATCCCTGCGCATTGCAGGCAGATCGCAGCGTTTGATCCTACGCGACCGCCGCCGCCAATAATTGTTGCTTTCATATGATGAGAATTTTTAGTGTTTAGCTTATATTTAAGGTCAGATCGTCTTACTTCATGCCTGATAAGATCTGATCCGTGATTGTCTTCACGAGGGACTCTGCATCTTGATTTAGAACTGTTCCATTATTGATTGCTCCTGCGGAATCAGGAACGGGACAGACTTGTCCACCGGTAAAACTGTCGTTTTGGCATAGCTCACATTCTTGCAGTCCTTCACGAGGGTCTTCCATTCCGATAGACTTACGGATCGCAAAGATGTCTTTCATTCCAGCGTGGTTGATCGTTGGGAGTTTTCCGCCATTGAGCTGACTTGCGATCTGGACGGTCTGGCATGCGGTTTCCATGTTTTCCATTTTCCAATAAGCGTCTTCTACATCGTTACCCCAAGCCATCACACCATGGTTGGCGAGGAGGATAGCAGGGTTATCTTTAGCGATGTCTCTCACTGCTTCGGTGAGTTCATGGCTACCAGGAGTGAAGTAAGGAACGAGTTTGATCGGCCCAGTAAAGATTTCGGCCTCAGAACAGAGGCATGTAGGAGGCTCGATGTTTGCTACTGCAAACGCAGTTGAGTATGGTGGGTGACCGTGAATTACGGACTTACACTTAGGCTGAACCTTCATGATTGCAAGGTGGGTGAGGGCCTCAGAGGTGCGCTTACGCCATCCTGCTTTTTGGTTTCCGTCTAGATCAATAAGAGCGATTTCATCAATGAGAACTTCTCCTTTAGAGCGTAGGGTAGGGGTGCAAAGAACGAGATTATCTCCAACACGCACTGTGATATTACCGCCATTTCCATCCACCATGTTACGCTTCCACATTTTACGCGCCACATTAATTATCTCCTTCTTAATCGCCATGATGTCTGGAGAGTAGAAGAAGCGTTGAATCTCTTCGGGAGTTTGTGCATCTCCGCCAGGCACCCATGAGTATTCAGCACTAGGTACTATTGGTTCTGGAGGAACGGTAGGGACTCCTGGAGGAAGGGGTGGGAAGCGATCTGATCCCGAAGTGTTTTTGCTGTAGCTACCGCCTAAGCTTATAGAAGTAAATCCGCTTCCTGTGACACGTGATCCATTATTATGAGCGCTTATCTCATCCTGTGCAGATGGAGTAAGGATAGAGTTCGCAGGAATGGTGTCTAGACAAGTGCCTTGTCTAATCATTTCCTGTATGTCTTTTCCAGTGATTACTTTCTTCATGATGGTATAAATTTAGTTTGTAGGCGGGGTGTATTTTAAAGTGTCAAAAATAGCGATGTTCATAGCGTCAACAGGGCATGGCCCGTCAAATGGCGCGGTGGCTTCTGCGCCTTCTACGTATCCAATGATGTCACCTTCTCTCGCTCCTATATTATCATAAATGACGAGAGATGAGTTCGGCGTGACTTCTGGTTGCTTATTAATGCAGGTATTGATCTGATCGGTCGTAATCGGGTTCACCACTAACCAACGTCCGCCATGGAAGGCTTCTTCCTGAACGCTGAAGGTGACTTTACCAATGACATGTCCGATTCTCATTTGTGTATGCTATTTTCTTTGGGTAGTGGTTTAATCTGAAGTCTCATCGATGAGACCTTGAATATACATTCGGGCGGGGGAGGTGTTATCCCCAAGCATGGTGCGTGCGCCGATACCATCTGTGCTCACGAAGACTCGTTGCCCAATTCCAGCTCCTAAAAAATCAAGCGCTACGATTGGTGTGCCGCTTTCTTTTCCATCTCCACCAAACACTTGGCAGAGGAGAAGCTTATAGCCGTCCATAGAAGGGTGCTTTACCGTTGAAACGGCATGTCCTACGACGACGGCTGAGAGCATAGTATCAGTAAGGGGTAAAAGGAGTTATATAATGCGGAGGTTTTCAACCATCACACAGCGACGAATTCTTGTGAATGTCTTAGGAGTAGTGATGCCCTCTCCCGTAGTCGTAGCGATGGAGTAACTGAGATATCCTTCCCCCCCGAGTCCAAGTCCATTCACTGATGATCCATTTTTGATGAAGATAGTCGTATCCATTTCCTTAGCCATATAGGTCATATGATCTACGTTATTAGAGTGGATAATAGCTGAGTGACGGTATCCATGCTCTGCTTCCTTAGCGAGTTTTACGCCGGTTTTGAAGTCAGGCACACGCACGATGGGAAGCATGGGCATCATTTGTTCCTTCTGAACGAAGGGGTGATCCGCGGTCGTTTCTCCAAAGACGAGTTCAATGTTTCTCGCGGAGTTCACTCCTGCATGCTTGGCGAGGATGGCTGCATCTACTCCGATGAGATCACGATTGAGTTGCGGCTTAGAGCATCCACCAGCTCCGTTGTCTAGGTTAAAGGCGACGATGCTGAGCTTCTCAATCTCTGCCGTATTTAGGCGTTGAGCTCCAGCGTTTTCCATCGCGCTCATGAAGGCTTCAAATACGGAATCGACAACGAAGACGGACTTTTCCCCGATACAGAGTAAATTGTTATCAAAAGCGGCACCAGCGATGATGTCAGTAGCGGCTTTTGTTAAATTAGCGGTCTCGTCAACGACTACAACCGGATTGCCTGGCCCTGCACAAATTGAGCGCGTTCCATACTCCATGGCGGCTTTTACGACCGCAGGACCACCGGTGATCGCCATGAGAGGCACTTTATCATTCTGGCAAATTTCATTGAAAGACTCGATAGATGGTTTCTCGATTACACAGATCAAGTTATCAATTCCAAGTTCGCGTTCGATCGCTTGGTTGTAAGTCTTTGCAGCCATAGCGGCACTTTTAGCTCCCCCAGGGTGTGGATTAAAGAGAACAGAGTTTCCCGCAGCTATGATATTAATGACGTTTCCAGTAAGAGTAGGAACGGAGTGCGTAACAGGAAGGATAGCACCAACGACACCGAAAGGGGCAAATTCCTCCATCGTGATTCCGTGGTCTCCACTCATGGCATCAGGTCTGAGCCATTCTACGCCGGGAACATTATCAACAATCTTGAGCTTCTCTATCTTGTGATCAAGACGTCCGATCTTTGTTTCATCGAGCTCGAATTTACCCCAAGGCTCAGCATTTGAGATACACGTTTCTTTAACAATCTCAATGACGCGTTTACGTCCGGCAACACCAGCTTCTTTTAGTTTGAGGAAAGCCTCATGAGCAGCATCTGCGGCCTGACAGACACAGGTGAATATACCATGCTTTCCGCCTGCTCCAGGCTGCTTAGCACAGGCACA
>CALLLS010000016.1 GCA_938008215.1 uncultured Verrucomicrobiales bacterium
GAAAATAATTACTTCTCTAGATTGGTCTATAGAGAGAATTTCTAAGAAAGGTAAGCCTAAGTAGTTAAGAGTAGGAGATGGTTGCATTCAGATGAATATAGTCATTTGAACGCCTTTCCACATAACTTGATGGAGAGCCCAATAATTACCCTCATACTTTGAAAAGTTTATTACGGAATTCTTTGGAAGCTTTTTATATATTTTTTCTGGCAGCCCAAACCTAAACATTCCTCGATACTTATCATTCAGAAGCTCTATCCTTCCTGTAATAGAGAACATTTCTTTAGCTTCAATATAGAGGTTATCTATAACCGTATTATCTCCAATATGCTGAATATCTCCTACACATTGGTTTATCAAAATTTCATTATTAGAATTGTGTCCTAACAGCCTTAAGATTGGTTTTAAGGTCTTAGAAAATGCAAGCTCTCCATCGGACAGAAAGAGACGCCCTTTTACTGCTGTGTCGTCGTGTTGATTATATGCCTTTAATTCACCATTAACCATCCCAGTGAGAATTCCTGTATGCTTGTCCTCTTTAATTAGCGAGCTAACTGGCACCGACTGAAAATCCATGTTTAGCTCCAGAAGGTCACCCATATAATCTCCATTTCCATGTAGGGATCCGATTCCTCCTTTGGGGTGATTAAACTTAGCATTATGAATAGTAAAAGACTCTTCAGTAAATGATACGTTTACTTGATCCACATTCCAAACTGGAAGAATTTTAAGAGGTAAGGTAATCTGTCCTTTAGATAAATTCATATCTAAAGCATCATTCTTAATTCTTCCGTTTAAGACTACTCCTTCCCATTCAATATCTTTTTTATCACGTTGTATAGAGCCTGAGCACTTATCAACAGTTATAGTCTTAAACTCAAAATTGGTTGGTAGGAATTTATGAAAAATGGGCTTTCGCTTAACTTTCCTTTTTCCACACTCTTTTACATTAGCAGTTATTTTTTGTTTATCTATCTGCTGGGTAACCTCTTTCTCACCTCTAGTTACATAAATCTCTACCTCATCTGATCCTAAATCACGCATATACCATGTCTTTTTGAAAAGTGCCCATTTCTGGAAATGCGTTTTGAACCCCTTGATTTTCAGATTTGCTATCTTGCCACTGTTTTTTAGAGAAACTTCACCTGCTTTAAAACCCCAATTTTCAGGGTTTAAATTTGAAACCTTGAACTCTCCTTCAAGCTTCTTAGAAGCGAGTTGCTCAATATCTTCCTTGAAAAATGGAGAATAAATATAATGTCTCATCCAAAAATAAGACAGCACTCCCATCAGTAATGCGAAACAGACACCGCACAGGAGAATGATCCTTAGCACTTTCATCATGACTTATCCTTAAAGTATATCACCTCTTTGCAAGCATAGACTCAGCTAATGCCTCTGCTTGCGCTCCATCTGCCCCTAACATTCGAGTAATCTCTTCAGTACGGCGATCACCAACAAGTTCAAAAAGACTTGATGATGTTCGGTTTTTCTCTGTTTTCTTTTCCACCAAGCAGTGATTTGGAGCAATAGCTGCCACTTGCGGGAAATGAGTAATTGAGAGAATTTGCCTCCTTTTACTCAGTTGCTTCATCTTATCACCGACTGCCGCCGCAATCTCACCACCCACATTCGCATCTATTTCATCAAAAACTAAAATTGGCGTTTCATCATGTTCTGCGAGGCTACTTTTGAGTGCTAACATCACACGGGACATTTCCCCACTTGAAGCCGCTTGCTTTAATGGCTTCATAGGCTCACCAGGATTCGGTCCAAATGTAAATTCGATAGTCTCTAATCCATATGGCGTTAACTTCTCTGAGTTATTAAGCTCAATACTAAACATCGCCTGCTTAAACCCTAAATCTTTAAGGTGTGTGGTTACTTCCTTTGCTAATAATGAAGAATGCTTCTTTCTTACGACAGAGATACTTTCTGCCAGTTTTTTGAGCTTTCTTTCTCTTTGCTTCATTCCTTTATCAAAGTCTTTTAAAGCGTCTTCTCTCTCTTCCGTCTGCGAGAGTCTTTTATTAATGCGTTCTGCGTGCAATAATACTTCATCAATTGACCCTCCATACTTTCTTTTGAGACTCTCTATCGTATTGATACGCTCCTCCAGCTCTTGGAATGATTCAGGGTCTAGTTCTAAGTTCTCAATATAATTTCTAAGTGTCGCCTCCACTTCTTGAAATTCAATCGCGCTCGATTCTACAACCTTCAAATCTGTCGCTAAGGTATTCTCTTGCTCTCTCAAATCCCTACACGCTCTCTGCAACTCATTTAATTTATCTAATACTCCGTCTTCATCACTAAAAAGCGATATAACATGAGCTGCTGATTGGATCAATGATGACGCGTTTGACGCTCTTTTATACTTCTCTTCTAACTCAGAGACCTCATCTTCTCTCAGGTTGGCTTGGCTAATTTCATTCAACTGGAATTTATAAAGCTCTAGCTCATTCTCAGAAAGGAGCTCACTATTTTTAAACTCCTCATACTCTGCTCTATACTTTAAGTAATCACTCCATAATGCATGATATCCCCCCATTTCCTTAACTAGCCCAGAATAGCGGTCTAGCATTTGTAGCTGACATTCATTTGAGAACAGAGATTGGTGGTCATGAGGTCCGTGTAAGTCCATCAATAAAACTCCTAGCTTCTTCATCGTCCCTAAGGTGCTCGGCTCGTCGTTTATAAATTGCCTACTTCCCTTTTGACCAATGAGACGACGAATAATAAGCTGCCCATCCTCACATTCAGGTAGCCCAGCCTCTTTCAGCACAGTATTGATCTTCATATCTGTATCGAGACAGAAGATTCCTTGGATACTTGCACTCGCCTCACCATTGCGTATAATTCCCTTATCAACACGTTCGCCAGAAAGCAATTTAAGCGCGCCAATAATCACAGACTTTCCTGCGCCTGTCTCCCCTGTAATAGCCGTCAACCCCGAATTCAAATGCCAATCAAGGCTCTCTACTAGTGCTAGGTTCTGGATTTTAAGTGAGGATAACATGCTTGATTTTCGTTTCTTACTTGCAGATTTAACAAAGAAATTTATTTTGGCAATAAATATAATCACGTGAACACTCGTATTTCCACAGCCGCCGTTATCTTAGATCGCCCAAAAGATCTGAAAGGTCAGCTTATAAAGTATGCTATATGTGGAGGACTAAGCACTGTCGTAATGGTTAGTATTCTCGCTATCTTAAATGTTAAATACCCCCTTTATGTGAGTAAAACCCAACACAACCCCGAGGTGTTAGCCTATCATACGAATGTTTTTAATACTATTGCCTTCATTCCTGCCACCCTTGTAGCTTATTTCACGAACCGCTTCTTGGTTTTCACCCCAGGACGATACCATTTCTTATTAGAGTTTTTCATTTTCACGCTCATCTCTATAATAAGTTATATTGGTGGGTATTTCGGGTGTGAATGGATAATTGAAAAAATAGAAAGCTCCATCCAAATAGGTACAATCCAAATAACTCCTAGCTTGATGGGAAGTGCCACCTTTGCTGTAAGCTCCGCACTTATCAATTTCGTGTGTCGCAAATTTTTTATCTTTAGGAACTAGTGGAAAAACTGACTGAAATTACTTTCTTAGGCTGTGGCACATCCACTGGTGTTCCTGTAATCTCTTGTGAATGCTCGATTTGCACTTCTGAGAACCCAAAAAATAAACGAACACGCTCTTCCCTTTATATTCAGACAGAGTCCACATCTTTACTTATCGATGCAGGACCAGACCTAAGGGAGCAGGCTCTCCGGGAAAAAATTACCCGTGCAGACGCCGTGCTGTTCACACATGGACATGCAGATCACACCGCTGGTTTTGATGACGTCCGAGCATTCTGTTGGCGGAGAGAAGAGCGCCTACCTATATACGGATCTAGGGATACTCTAAACATACTGGAAAGTATGTTCCCATGGGCTTTTGATAAACAATACCCAGGACTTGGATACGTGAAAGCTGACGCCCAAGAAATAAAAAAAGAATTCAAAATCGGCGACATCACCGTTATCCCGTTTGAGGTTGAGCACGCTAGTATTCAAACTCATGGTTTCATCTTACAGTTACCCAGCGGAAAGAGTCTTGCTTACGCCTGTGACATGAAGGCTCTCCCAAAGGAGTCTAACTCACTCCTCTCTAGGTGTGACATTCATATCTTTGACGGTCTACGCTTTCAAGAACACCCATCGCACATGACCGTTCAGGAAGCCTGTAATTTAGCGGACTCTCTCGCTAGCCCTGAGACCTATCTTACTCACCTTTCTCATGACATAGACTATGCTATGGAATGTGAATTGCCAAAAAACAGACATTACGCCTATGATGGGCTCACCCTTACTTTATGAAAACCTTCCTCCTTCTTTCCTTTTTGCTCTTTAATTTTGCCATGGGAGTGTCTATAGAGCGCGCCATTGTAATCTATAATACGGAATCCCCCGAATCTAAATCCGTTGCTAGCCATTATATAAAGGAGAGAAAGATCCCTGTGGAAAACCTCATCGGTTTAAAGCTTTCCCTAGAAGACTCCATCACGATGACGCAATTTAAGAAGGAGCTTAAAACTCCTTTACGTAAGAAGATAGAGGAAAGAAAGCTCTGGGAAAAAGATACCTCTGGAAACGTCATCTCTTCAAAGTTCGATGTCATCGTTACTACGTTTGGCATGCCTTATAAGATATCCGCAACATCTGTTCCTGCGGGAACTGATGCCGAAGGAAACCCCACACCTGAGAAAAAGCGAACCCATCTAGAAACAGATGCCTCCAGCGTTGATAGTGAACTCACCCTTCTTCATATGGGACAATACCCGCATGAAAAGCCTCTCAATAATCCGTTCTTCAAAAAAGAATATAAACCTCTTAAGAGGGGCCAATTAAGCTTCTTTCTCGTTGGACGGATAGATGCGCCCTCATCGCAGGATTGTATTCGCATGATTGATGATGCCATCCAGATAGAGAAAAGGGGGCTAAAGGGGATGTGCTACATCGATAAGGCGATAAAGGAAGGCGGCTACATAATGGGCGACCAATGGTTAGATAGCATCATCAAAGACAATAAAGAAAAGGGCATCATGACAGTGGTGGAAGAGACCAAAGATGTCTTCGTTACTAATTACCCGATGACAGACGCAGCTCTCTACTATGGCTGGTATTCACACCAATTCTCAGGCCCGTTCTTGAATCCAAAGTTCACGCTTCCAAAAGGCTCCGTCGCTGTGCACATCCACTCCTTTAGTGCATCTGACCTAAGGAGTCCTCGTAAAAGGTGGTGCGGCCCAATCCTAGCTAGTGGTGCAGCAGCCACCCTCGGAAACGTTCATGAACCGCTCCTTCACCTCACCGCACACTTAGACCATTTTCATCATCAGCTCCTAGCTGGGAAAACTCTCATAGAGAGCGCATGGACTGCCACCCCTAGTATTTCTTGGCAAAATGTTGTTTTAGGAGACCCCTTTTACCGCCCCTTTGCGAACTCATTGCCTAGTTCTAAGAAAATATATAATGTCTTGAGTGATCTGGCGCCAATAAGCACAAAAACTAAGTTTAACACCCTTATAAATATTGCAGAAAAAGCGCAATCCGCTGAGCTTTTTGAAGCCGTTGGACTCATTTACACCACCTTAAACGCCCATGAAAAAAGCCCTGTTTATTTCAGAAAAGCACAAGAGCTCGCAAAAGATGATGAAACTCTCATCCGTAACATCCAGCACCAAATTTCCTATTACAGAAAGTACGATCAAAAAGAGAAAGCTCTCACCGTCCTAAAGGCAAACCTCCTCGATTATAAGGAAAAAACAGTCGGCATCTCCCTTCTCGCCATGAAACATATTTTAGATCCGCCTGCCCCACCACCAGTGCAGGCGAAATAGAGGCAGAACCCTTTCGCGTGTTCATATTAGCATATTTTTATATTGCACGCTTAAAGGTGTTCATATAAATATATTTTTATGAACACTTCGTATCAGAAATGGCTTAATGATATAACGCCCTCTCTTATTGATGAAGAGGATGCGATTTCATTACCTCACGAGATAGAGCTACAGTCCTTATGGTATCAAGGCGCATTTGGATTGGTCTTTCAGACTACTAACGGACTACCTGTAAAAATCGAATACCTAGGTGAATGGAACCATGGAGCAGGACCAGATTTTCTAGAATGTATTGTTACTCTTAACGGAGAAGAGAAAAGAGGAGCCATAGAGTTAGACCTCAGCCCAGCGCATTGGGAAATTCATCAGCACTCTACTAATCCTACTTTTGATAACGTCATTCTTCATGTTTCATTTACCGACACTCATAAAACTACCTTTTGTCGAAATTCTCAACATCATGACATCCCCCAAGTTAAGATTTCACCAGAAATCCTAAAGAAAGCTCTAGGTGTGAAAATCAACTCCAAACCAGAAACCATTCCGGGGTTTTGCGCGGAAGAATTTCAGCAATGGAGTAAAAGCGACGTTCAATTGCTTATTAAAGAAGCGTCTCAGCATAGGCTACAGAAAAAAGCCTCTAAACTGGGAAAACAGATAGAAGCGATTGGGCTAAGTGAAACGATGTGGCAAGGACTTGCTAGCACGTTAGGATACAGACCCAACCAACTCGGAATGAGGCTCTTAAGCCAAAGAGTGAAAGCTAAAGAGCTCACTCAATACAAAGATCCCAAAACCCACCTCGCCATTCTCCTAGGCATCTCACAATTCCTCTCTCCTGATCTGCATTCACGTGCGCCTGAAGATACTCAAAACTATCTCAATTACCTTTGGGATGAATGGTGGAAAAAGCGTAGAGTCTATGAACTAATCCCTTCCAGAAACATTCCTTGGAAGATGTATGGCCAGCGACCAGTAAATCATCCTCACCGTAGAGTTGCCTCACTCGCCATCCTCTGCCAATGCCTTCCTCAGATCGTAAATGCGATTGAGATGCCTAATCCTCAAAGGTTATTAGAGCTTAAAGACACCTTATGTGGCGAAACAGATGACTTTTGGTCTCATCACTTCACCTTAACATCGGCTCGATCAAAAAAGAAAATGAAACTCTTTGGGGAAGATAAGTTTAAAGAACTGCTAAATAATTTCATCATTCCTATCTGGTATATACAGGATCAAGAAGCAGCCTTCGCTTTTTATTCTAAAATACGCTCCCACTCAAGAAATAGCGAAGTGAGAAAAGCACTGGGAAGACTATTTCCCCACCACCCCGCTCAAGCAGATTTATCCAAGTTCAGCTATCAACAACAAGGCTTACAGCAACTTTATAGAGACTTTTGCCTGAAATCTGGCTGCCTCCAATGTCCTTTCCCTAAATTGAACACTCCTGTTACGTATGACTGAAATTGAAGCCCTCGTCACCCTCAATCAGCTCCCTAAGATCGGTCCGATAACGATAAGAAACCTCATTGCTCATTTTGGATCTGCAGAAGAAGCTCTTCTCGCTCCTCTGTCTGAAATTCAAGATGTCCCAAGATGCGGTGGTGAAACTGGTAAACGGATCGCGAATTGGAAAGTGCTTACAGACTGCATCCGTGAAATGGATGAATGCTATGCTAACAACATTCAGGTCATCACGCAAGAGTCGCCAGATTACCCTGAAAACTTATTCCATTTAAAAGATCCCCCTGCCCTGCTCTATGTCCTAGGGAGTCTTAAAAATATCTCCCCTCCAATATCTGTGATCGGCTCAAGAAAAACCACTCATTACGGAAGATCCATTACCGCACAATTTACTAAAGGTCTAGCCCTACAAGGTCATAGCATCATCTCTGGTCTAGCCTTAGGCATTGACACAATCGCCCACCAGTCTGCCCTTCTAGCAGGACAAAAAACGATTGCAGTGTTAGGCTCAGGGCTTGCGCACCTTTACCCAAGTCAAAATCGCGCTCTCGCTGAAGAGATCGCACAAAATGGAGCCCTTGTCTCTGAGTTCCCTTTACATACACCACCAGATAAACAGACTTTCCCGCAGCGCAATAGAATCGTCGCCGCTTGGTCTGAGGCTACCCTAGTTACTGAAATGCCAGAACGGTCTGGTGCTATGATTACTGCCCAGTTTGCTAGAAACTTAGGACGCCCCGTATTTGCCATCCCTGGTCCTATAGATCGCCCCAGTTCGGATGGTTGCCATAAAATCATTAGGGAAGGTGCGATCCTTGCGACGAAACCCAGCCAAATCTCTGAGGCATTAAAGCCAGCGTCCGCTTCACAGCTTAGCCTAGATCTAGAAGCCGTTGGAGTCACTAGCGTTCACTTAAAGCCTACCGAAAGAGAAGTTTTAGAGTCGCTCACTAGTATTGAGCAATCCGTTGAGGAACTGCATACTAAAATGCACCTTTCGCTAGAAGATTTAACAAGCTCATTATTCAGCTTAGAAATGAATAACCTTGCTCTTCAACACCCAGGAATGACCTATACGAGCATATAACTTAGTGCTTAAATGGAGCCTCTTGTTAAATAATACTTTCCAAAGCGACATCCCATGGTAACGGATTAATTAATAAATTATGGGGAAAACTTTAATCATTGCCGAGAAACCTTCCGTCGCTACCGACTTATCAAAAGCATTAGGTAAAAAAGATTTGCTCGGAACCTTCGAGAAAAAGGGAAAGGATCGCAATTCCTATTTTGAGAATGATGTCGCCGTCATTACTTCAGCAGTTGGTCACTTAGTGCAGCTGAAAATGCCTACTGGACCAAACGGTAAGTCACTACCATGGAAGTTCGATGTCCTTCCCGCTATCCCTAAAAAATTTGACCTGGAACCGATAGAAACGACTGAAGCGAGACTCAAACAAGTCCTCAAGCTAGCGAGAAGAAAAGATGTCGATAACATCGTCAACGCTTGTGATGCTGGTCGTGAAGGAGAACTCATTTTTCAATATATAATAGACCTCGGTAAAATTGAGAAACCCATTCAACGCCTCTGGATGCAATCCATGACCCCAGGAGCGATCGCAGAAGCGTGGAATAACCTGCGCGTCGGGGAAGAGATGTCTCATCTCAGTGATGCCGCCAAGTGTCGCTCAGAAGCGGACTGGCTGGTGGGGCTCAACTCTACCCGTGCTCTTACCTGTTTTCGATCGCGCCACGGTGGCTTTAATATAACAGCGGCAGGACGAGTGCAAACCCCTACCCTTGCGATCCTTGCCAAGCGCGAACGCGAGATTATGGAGTTCATTCCTCGCTCCTATGCTGAGGTGGAAGCGACTTTTGGCATAGCTGCAGGTGAATACGACGGGAAGTGGGTAGACCTAGGCTTCAAGAAAGATGTCAGTGACCCGCATAAAAAGGCAGAACGCATCTGGGATAAAGCGGAAGCAAAAACGATTTCAGAACGATGTAAAGGAAAGTCCGGAACGGTATCTGAAGAAAAGAAGCCTACTAAGCAGTCTGCCCCTCTCCTCTTTGATCTCACATCACTACAGAGAGATGCGTCCTCTAAGTTTGGCTTCTCAGCCAAGCAGACCCTCCAGATCGCCCAAGCCCTCTATGAGCGTCATAAAATGCTCACTTATCCAAGAACAGACTCTAAGCACCTTCCTGAAGACTATGTAGGCAGCGTATATAGAACGATGGATGATATCAGTGAAGGCTCTTCATCACTTGGGAAGTTCGCGAAACACATCGCCAAGAATAAGATGGTGACCAAAAGCAAAAAGGTCTTTGATAATAAGAAAATCAGCGATCACCACGCCATCATTCCTACAGGGCGCTTTGTGAAACTCGATGACGCCGCTCAAAAAATCTTCGATCTCGTCACTAAGCGCTTCCTCGCCATTTTCTACCCATCCGCAGAATTTGAAATCACGAAGCGGATCACCACGATCGATCATGGCTCTATCAAGGACTCCTTTAAGACTGACGGAAAAGTGCTCACCTCCGCAGGGTGGCTAGCCGTTTATGGAAGGAAAGTAGGAGAGACCTCTGGAAAGGAAGAACTTATCCCAGCCATTGAAGGTGAAGCTACAGAGACCGTAGAAATACAATTACATGAAAAGGAGACTAAGCCGCCTGCTTATTATAATGAAGCCACACTCCTCTCTGCGATGGAAGGCGCAGGTAAATTCCTAGATGATGATGACTTAAAGGACGCTATGGCTGGACGTGGTCTAGGCACACCAGCTACCCGCGCCGCTACCATCGAAGGTCTCCTGAGACAAAAATACCTCGCGCGAGATGGAAGAGACATACACGTCACGCCATCTGGACTCAATCTCATCTCCCTTATTGATGAAATCGGGATAGAGGCTCTCGCTTCACCCTCCATGACGGGTGATTGGGAGTATAAGCTTCACCAAATAGAAGATGGAGAACTCGAAAGAGAATCCTTCATGGGAGAGGTTCTAGGATTTACCGAAGACATTGTCTCAAAAGCAAAAGGGCATGCGGAGCACCTTAAAAACTTATCCTACCCAGATTTAGAGTCTTCTTGCCCCCTTTGTAATAGCTCCCCCATTCGTCAAACTGATTCTCACTATGAATGCAGAGAAATAGAATGTAAGTTCAGAGCTACAAAGTATATAGCAGGACGCCACCTCACTCCTAAGGAAGCCAATGAGCTCTTAGCTAAGAAGTTTCTTGGCCCTCTTACGGGCTTTAAATCACGCTTTAATAAACCATTTGAAGCTGCTCTTGAAATCGACGAAAAAGGGAAAGTAAACTTCGTTTTTGACCAAGATGAACCTGATGACGCAAGCGACCTTACCGACGACCAAAAGATCTGCGACCTCATTATCAAGGGTGGAGATGGGGAGAAAGCTGGTCTCTATGAAACAGAGAAAGCATACTTCGTTCCGTCTTTAGCTAATAAGGATAATCCTAAAGGGTTACGAATCGGCAAGGTTATCTTGCAACAAGCTCTCCCTGCTGATGAAATTAAAAAACTTCTGGAAACAGGTGAGACAGGGATGCTTACGGGGTTTATCTCTAAGAGAACCAAACGCCCATTCACGGCGCAGCTTACTCTAGACCTTAAGAAACTCGCTATCAAGTTCGCCTTCCCTGAACGGGCGCCTCGTAAGACAGCTAAAAAAGCCGCTAAGAAAACAGCGAAAAAGGCTGCTAAGAAAGCGACCAAGAAAAAAAGCTAATCCCTCCTTATAGTGCAAGCAAATGACCTCCCGATCTACAAACACTCGGAAGAGATTCTCTCTGCTCTATCAACGGGAAATAGGCTTCTTTTAAACGCTCCTACGGGCTCGGGGAAATCCACAGGGATTCCCCCGCTTCTTTTTAATAATGATGCCATAGAGGGACGGATTATTATTGTTGAGCCTCGCAGGCTTGCTGCGCGCTTACTAGCGGAGAGAGTCGCGCAAACGCTAGGCGTGTCATTAGGGAAAGAGGTCGGGTATTCGGTGCGCTTTGATGCCCGCTTCTCGGCTGACACTAAGATTCTCTTTCTTACGGATGGCGTCCTCCAGCGGCAGCTTCTTGAGAACCCTAGCCTAGATGGGGTCGGCTTAGTTGTGTTTGATGAGTTCCATGAAAGGCGCATCGCCTCAGACATCGCCCTCGGATACTGTAAAGATCTCCAAGAGAGTAAAAGAGCAGACCTCAAGCTCATTGTCATGTCCGCCACTCTCGCCACTGAGTCCTTAGAGGATTACCTCTCGCCCTGTAAGAAAGTAAATGCGGAGGGGAAAGCTTACCCCGTAGAAATTTCCTATCGCGCCCCGCGCCCTATCCCTTCGCGCTCAGGAAGACCAGAACTCCCTCCTGTTTGGGATCAAATCAAAGACCTCTCAAAAGAAGTCTCTCTAGAAAAAGACAATGGAAACTGGCTCATCTTTCAGCCTGGGGTGCATGAAATCAGAAAAACCATTGAAGCTCTCTCTCATGCCTCATGGTTAAAAGATTACCGTATCTTCCCGCTCTATAGCAGCTTACCACCTAGGCAACAACTAGAGGCGATCGAGTCCACCGAACGAAAAATCATTGTTTCCACAAACGTCGCGGAAACATCTCTTACCATAAATGGCATTCGGACTGTCATCGATACCGGAGTGGCACGTGAATCTAGATATGATCCCGCTAGAGATATGGACTCCCTCCTTCTACGAAAGATCTCTCAAGCTTCCGCCACACAGCGCGCAGGACGGGCAGGGAGAACCGCGAGCGGAACGTGCTACCGCCTCTGGTCAGAAAGCGATCACGCGAAAAGAGAGCCCTTTACCTTAGCTGAATCTCTTACCGTAGACCTCGCCCCCTCATTGCTTTTCCTTTCTTCTCTAGGGTATAGGAAAGAGCGCGAGTTTAATTGGCTAGATCATCCCCCTAAAGAGACTCTGGAGCGCGCTAAGGGACTACTTGCCTCCTTAGGTGCACTTTCCGCAAGCGGGGAACTCACCGAGATAGGGCAGGCTCTCACGCGTATGCCCCTTCCCCCTCGCCTCGCAAGGCTCATTCTCGCGGGAGAGGAGCTGGACTGCCTACCAGAAGTAATCTTTATTGCCGCCTTGCTCCAAGGAGAAGCCTTTGTGAGAAGAACCTCTGGCATCCAACCCGGAAGTTATAGACCTAGAAAAAGCGCGAACTCTATCTCAGACTTTGAAGAGAGAGAAGACACTTCTTCCTTCGCCGCTCTCTTCTCCGCCTACCAGTATATTAAGGTCAACCAGTTCTCTCCAAACGCCGCCAAGCCTTTCGGGCTCAGCCTCCGTGCGCTAAGAGAATTAGATAAATCAAGATCTCAACTCCAAAAACTTCTTCAAAACCACTCCAAGAATGACAGGCTTCTCGCCGATCCAGACTTTCTGTCACGCACACCACTCATTGAGCAAGCGGTGGTGCAAACCTTTCCCGAGCGCATCTGCCAAAGGCTAGGACAAGGAACGCTCTCTGCTCGCTTCTTAGGAAATAGAAAAGGGAAGCTAGAGGACTCTGGTGTTGCGAGAAGCGGAACCCTCTTTATCGCCGCTGAAATTCAAGAGATTCAAGGAAGAGACACGCTGACCCATCTTTCTTATTTAGTGCAGACATCCCCAGAAAACCTTACGAAGTGGTTTCCTGAAAAAGTAAATGCGCAGTCCCGCGTTATCCTTGATGAGATCACGAACAAGATCGTCAGCCAAAAAACACTCACTTACACCCACCTAAAGAAAGAACTCATTATCCAGTCTGAGATTACGAATGAACCTCCAGATAATGATCTCGCCGCCGCTCTCTTAGCGAAGCTCATCCATGAAGAAAAAGTGCCTCTTCCCAAGTGGGACGAAAAAGTAGATCAATGGATCGCTCGTCTTAATCAGCTTGCGACTTGGATGCCAGAATTAGAGCTGCCAAGCATTAAAGAAGAAGACCGCCTCGCCATTCTAGAGGAACTTTGCCAAGGCTCTACTCGCATAAAAGAGGTCAAGCTTCTCGATCCTTGGAACACTCTACAACAATGGCTCAACCCGATGCAACAGCAGGCACTTAATGCCTACGCCCCCACCGAAATCACCCTCTCAAACGGGAAAAGAGCCAAGATCAAATATGCCGATGGAGAGCCTCCTACGATCTCCATGAAGCTCCAGCACCTCTATGATGTGAAGGAAACGCCCACTCTCTGTAATGGCACGGTTCTCATGAGGGTAGAAATCCTCGCCCCTAACCAACGCCCATGGCAAATCACCAGTGACCTTCCTCACTTCTGGGAAAGTGGATACCCTCAAATGAAGAAAGACCTCGCAGGCAGATACCCCAAGCATGAATGGAGGTGAGATCATACTCGTTTAATACCTTTTAGTCTCTAATACCCAATCACGGCGTATTTTACTATGTAAAATCTATTATGTGTATTTCACAGAATGTGGATAGAGAGAAAAATATTTACACTTAGTCAAATAATCCTACTGTTATACAAAAATAAAGTAAGCGAAATGAACGAACAAAATAGCAATATGACCATGCCTGATTATTACTCGGAAGATAATTGGAATAAGTATGTTTCACTTCTTCCCAAAGAAGATCAAAGCAAGGCTCCATCTTATGCTGAAGCTGCCAAAAATCTTGAAAAACAAGAAGAGGCATTCAAAAAGATGGGGATGGTAGCTCATCGAGTAAAAGTTGACGCTTTGGAGTTGAAAAGCTGGGTCGAAGAAAACAACCTTCCTTTAACTAGAGAGTCTGTCGGACCCTACACTATGCATAAATTTGTTCAAGATACTACAGGAAAGAGCCATACCTTCATTGATGAAACTAAATCATAAAATAGTATAACAAGCGGGTGGTGACCAACCGCCTACCCGCTATCAAGTAATGAATTTAAGGTCTACCACTATGGTTGTTCGTCAGAATCAACTTCCCCAATGGCGGAATTTTACAATCATGGCATACTATGCGCCTCAGGTGATTACCCTGTAGAGCCATTAATTAGATACTATCTTAATAGGAAGAAATGGAATGATGAAATAATTGGTAATCATGAGATCGTAGTCAAGGCGGTGACAAGTATCGACGATCCTGATTTGCAAGATTTCTTACTGCATGATTTAAATGACATACATACTGAATATGGAATATCTCAAGATAACAGACGTTTTCATCAAAGTAGTATTTTGAAAATGATGTTCAAAGATGGTGGAGATTCAATAAAAAAGGCAATTGATGGCAGTATGGAAATTGACCATTGTTCTTATGCAGTGTTCCTCATGAAATTATATGGAATCAAACCCTTTTAATCGCTTCTTGATAACAAGCACCTGCTAGCAAACCCTACCCGCATTATAGTTTCCCCATTAGCGGGTTAGCGGGGGTTAGCGGGTCAGGCAGAGAATATTGGCTTTTTTGTAATACCATTTGATTTTCTCTCTAAATTTCCTGATCGCCTAAAAGCTCCCCTGTTCTATTTCCTACGCTGGATCTAAACCTAGCGAATTACCGTTGTTCTGCGCTTAGGCAAGTTAGCGAGTCAGACGAACTATGGCGTCAGGATAAAAAGAAACGTTGCTTTGTGTTTCATATGTGTTACAATTATTCATGCCGCAAACAGCAATAATTCATGCTCGTATCGACCCTGATACGAAAGCAGCAAGCGAAAAAATTCTTTCAACTTTGGGGATAACACCGACAGAGGCAATACGTCTATTATATCGCCAAATCGCATTACGTGGGGAATACCCGCTAGAGCTTAAGGTTCCTAATGTAGAGACAGCAACTGTGATAGAGAAAGCGGAAAGAGGTGAAGATATCGAGACTTTCGAAAATGCTGATGACCTTTATGCTTCTTGGTAATAATGAGAATAGTTCAACCGGCATCATTCAAGAAGGATGTTAAACGAGCCAAAAAGCGGGGTAAGGATCTAAGTAAGCTTAAAGAAGTGATTGATCTTCTGGTTCATACTGAGTCGTTGCCAGCTACTTACAAAGACCATGTTCTCAGTGGTGATTGGAGTGGGTGGAGAGATTGCCACATAGAACCAGATTGGTTACTACTCTATAAGCTCACTGAGGAAGAGCTGGCTTTAGGGCGAACAGGTAGTCATTCTAACCTCTTCTAGCAAACCAAAATACCGGACAAGGCGTAAGCTACGCATGATAAATCAGGCAAGAATTGTTTAAGATCTACGTGTTCCTCCAGGTAATCTTTAGAACAGTTTAGTGGTGATTTAGCAGGTTTTGGAGTATTCGTATCAATCGGCAGTGGAAAATCATCTTTCGCTGGAAAGATAATCTAAAGCACGACGTAGAGATAACCGATTCGTATAATGGGAAGGTAAGCGGTTGCATCTCGCTACCCACTTGAGTAGTTTATTTCTATAATCGCTTTACCCCCTAACCAAAAGCCCAAGTTCGCTCTCCAGATAGAAATAGGTGAGCTAGGACGTATAGATAATACCCTATGATTCGTAACTATTCCGTGCCTCTAAGGCGCATCATTAAGCAGCTGGCGGTCAGTGCCTTACTTTTAGCGACATGTTCTCTGGAGGTATCCGCCCAAAAAGGTGAGGAACTCTATCCAAGAAGCAACAATGGCAAGGCAGGTGCCGCATACCCTGAATTCAGTTGGGACCGCCTTCCTTTATATATGCACATCCGCAAAGCGACATCATATACGGATGAAGAAATCGCGTTTCTGGCAAGGTTCCCACTGATCACCTTTGAAAAGGCGAACGGATATAAGGATTACGGTTCCGTCGAAAAAGGAACCCTTACTGCGGCCCGAGCGGTGAAGAAAGTGAATCCTAATACCAAGATCCTTTACTACCGTAACGTGATCGTTGACTACGACAATTACGATGCGAACAAAGAACTGAATGCTATTTCTGGTGCCTTGCTCAAGAACACAAAGGGAACTCCAGACTCGTCCGTAATCGCTTAGGGGCTTATGACCTTTCCAATGCCGCGCTTAGGGATTGGTGGGTGAAAACCTGTAGTAGCATGACCGCCGACCCCGCAATTGATGGTGTATTTCTCGATGGTAATATCAAAGCCTTAGTGCCAGAATATCTCGCCAGCCAGATCGGAGAGAAGAAGAAGCAACAAGTAATGGACGGCTATCACCTAATGATGAGGCAAACCCGCCAAGCAATAGATCCTGAAAAACTCATGATTGCCAACATTATACGTGCTCGATTCAAAGACGCTGGGCTGGAGTATATGCATTATTTCGACGGATCATACCTCGAAGGCTTCCAAGACAACGTCGGCGGAATGAAGTATGAGGACTACGTTGCCAAGGGAATCGACGCGATGCAACGCGCCGCACGCCAAGGCAAGATTATCGCCTTTACCTCAGGCTTGTCTACACCAAAGAATAAGAGTTCTATGGGAATTGATGAAGCACACGCGCAGGCAAAATCTAGTGAGGCTGCACGAGATGGTCTGCAGTATCCGCTCGGTATCTTTTTAATCGCCGCCGAGAAATACAGTTATTTCCGTGTTCATGAAGGATACTCAGCTGACAGGAACGACCGCTGGATGCGATGGTTTCCAGAATACGATAGACCTCTCGGCCCCCCGAATGGCCCAGCAAAGAGAAAAGGCTATGAATACAATCGAACCTTCAAGCACGCCACTGTTCACCTTGACATCCAGAAACGAGAAGCCCGGATCCTATGGCATCAACCTTCACCCAGCAGCGAACAAGACGGTATTAATCGACCACGCGAAAGCTCTGAAGTCGATAGGTGAATCGATACTTCATAAAACTTCTCTACTAGGTCATCTAGCTAGGGAGAACTATGACAGTTCAGGTGGGTAGTCACGCTTATATATTGCGAGATGCGCTGACGACTCTTGTGGTCTACAAACGGGGGAGTGGAGCAATGGGTGCAAGAGATGAGTCTAAGGTTAACCTCCCTAAACGCAGACCAACTATTAAAGTAGGCAAGAACGAGCCTTGCTCATGCGGAAGTGGTAAAAAGTTTAAAAACTGTCACGGACAAGACGGCTAAGTCTTTGCTAAGATATACCTAATTTAGAGGATTCTAATGGCTCTGACAACCTATTACTGAAAAGCTAATTCAGTAAGAAAATCTTCACTATTTCATCCCTATACCTTCGAGATGAAATAAATTATGAAATATTATTGACACTTTATAAAACCCTACTATGACCCGTCTAATATTTACACTAATATTTGAAATAAACTCCTCAAGAACTGATTACAACAATTAGAATACGATCAAAAATGAAACACAAATTTATGAACTACCACGCGGCAGCCCTGATCACCTTTAGTCTTCTTACAATGGGAGGGAAGGCAGCCATTACCGTTGTTTCGGTAAATAACATTGAGGTCAATATTGCTAATACGCTTGGAAATGATTATTTCAGAATTCGAACTGGGAATGCAGAGACAGCGTTTTTCTTCGGGAATATAGATGAATCCAACTTAAACACCGCAAATAGGGTGCCGCTTGACACTTTAGATACACAACAGTATTTTGATGAAAATACCATACTCCCTACGACCTTCGGATCACCACAGGGTTCCACAAAAGCATACTTTTTTGATTCTATACCCGTTATTGGCGCAACCGGCGGCATTAGTTTTTCGGTCTACGATGTCGATCAAAACGGGATTGCAGACACAGTTTTTAAGCTAGATTTTGGGTCATCCATGGATTATTATTTTGATGATATTATCGTCGGCTACGCTTATGATTCATCCCCATCTGGCATCGACATCTCTATGGCTAGAACTGCACTTCAAATTCCAGAGCCATCAGGAACTTTTTTACTCGGAGCTGGGGCATTAGGTCTATTGTTAAAACGCCGCAGAGTGGTGTAAGTTGAACAAGCGCCCCGCTAACTTGCAAGAGGATGGGCTAAAAAGAAGCTCACCTTTGGAGGATTAGAAATTCAGAAAAAAGGAACGATTCGTAATAGATGTCGCAGTCTTCCTTAACTTCAATTAATCGCTAGCGTTAATGTATCACCTACCCCTTAGAGTTAGCACCGTTGCCTTCCCTACCCTCTCCAAAGTATTTCTCACTTCGGTATCTGAGCCAAACGCGTAGCTCTTGTGAGATCTGGCTTTTCTGTTGCTCCGTGAGTTGCTCGTAAAGCTCTAGCGCGCGTAATCGTTCGGCTCGGCACCCTGCATTCTTATGTTGATCCCAGAGAGTGCGAGCGACGCGTATACGGCGGTTCACCTCCTTCACTAAGGCATTTCCAGTAAGTTTCTTACTCTTCTTAGCTGGCATTATTTCCCCTTTACGCCACCGTCCCAATCCAGCTTAGCGCGGAGTTTTTTATAGTAGGAGCTATCAGGCATTTGAAGTAACATTAAGGGGAACTTCGCCCGCTTCACTTTTACTTGGCTATTGGGTGCCATCTTTAAGACGTCTCTTCCATCGGTGGTGAAGAGGATAGGTTCGCTCTCATCCTTACATGATTTTAGAGTGATTACAGAGGTGTTAGAGACCACCAATGAGCGGTTACTTAAGCTATGCGGGCAGATAGGGTTAATCACAAAGACTCCTGACTCTGGAGCAATAAGGGGACCTCCCGCCGCTAACGAATATGCAGTCGAGCCCGCAGGCGTCGCCACAATTAGACCATCCGCCTTATAATGTGTGATAAATTCACCGTTAATTTCTGCATCGATAGAGACTAGGCGCCCCGTATTTCCCCTCATGAGAACTACTTCATTAAGCGCCCAGAACGATTGCTCCCCCTTTCCTTCCTCACACATCTCTACCTCTAGCATACTTAAGCCCATCGTCTTGAGCGTGCCAGCATGAAGGTGCTTGGCAAATTCTGGGATGCATTCATCTGTGCATGTCGTTAAAAAGCCGAGCGTTCCTATATTAATCCCAGCAATCGTCATGTCTAAGTGGCTCCCTATTCCTAAGTGGCTTCCTATACGGTGCACGGTCTCCAGCATCGTCCCGTCACCTCCAAGAGAAAGAACGAGGTCTACCCCTTTATAAAAATCTTCCGTTCCTTTTTCGCCTAAAATACTTGCGGCATCTACATCTAGAACCGCCTCTATGCCATACTTATCAAACTCCTTAAGTATGCTTTTCAATGCCTTAGGCGCGTCCGCCTTAGTAGGGTTTGCAAAGATACCGACTTTCATAGAACTCTAATTAAAAACTGTATAAAACGAGCAGGACTACGCCTTAGAGTGAAGCCCTATGGTGTTTCCCTCAGTATCCATTACGATAGAAATAAAGCCGTAGTGACCAAGAGAAAATTTAGGACGGAGAACCTTTCCTCCAGCCGCTTCTACGCGAGATTCGTTTGCACTACAGTCTGCACAAGAAAAATAAACTAACGTTCCGCCAGTCCCTGGTTCCACCCCTTCCATTTTAGCAAGCGCACCACAAGCTCCATAGTAATGATCATTTGCTTCCTCCATAGGGAAAGATAACATTTGCACTGGCGGCGCTGAATCCACCTCTGGTGCAGGAAGCTCTGCTAACTTCACAGCCATCACCGTCTCATAAAACCGTTGTGCTCTATCCATGTCCGAAACATAGATTTCAAACCAACCGACAGCATTAAATTCATTACTCATGACGAGTTTAGAATATTCAGTTGCTGTAAAGCATCAAGAATATTTAGATCTTATAAAGCTTTCCTTTCTCTGGGACGATAAGTTCTGAATCAGGCATAGCCTGAGAGAGTTCAGCCTTAAACCAAGCTCGTGCATCCGCATCACCGTGCGTTAAGAATATTTTCTTAGCTCCCGAACCTATCGCTATTTGCACGAGGTCTTCACGAGGGGCATGACCACTGAAATCAAAGTCATCAACGGAACACTTCAATGGCACTTCCTTATAACTTTTCTCATCAAGCGCAATCATGTCCCCACTACTCGCAGCTTTAACCTTCCCTGCTGGTGAATCAGGATCTGCATACCCTACGAAAAGCAAGGCATTTTTAGGATTTGGAAGGAATTTGCGCGCAAACAAATTAGAAACGGTATTCTCAGACATCATCCCGCTTGAAAGGCAATAAATCTCTCCTGGGCGATATTCTAATGGTCCCCTCTTTCCTTTTCTTGCCACCTTTACATCCATATCACGAAGGATTTGGAACCCTACAGCCTTACGCCGTGACTTCTTAGCATGGCGGTCATAAATGGTGGTCATCTTCGTGCTTAATCCACCCATATGCACAGGGACATCTGGAATCAATCCTTGGGCTTTAAATTGATGGATCATCGTAAGCACCTCTTGGGTTTTACCCATCGCAAAGACAGGAATAAGAACCGATCCGCCATTAGCAATTGTTTCGTGAATTTTCTCCGCTAGACGCGCTTCTTCCTTAGCTCTCGTGAACCCTTCTGGACGTGGAGAGGCACCACGCGTTGTCTCCATTACTAGTGCATCATAATCTCCTTCAGCGCGAATGTCCGCGCCTTTAATAAGAGTTTGATCCTGTGTTTGTACATCACCTGTGAAGAGTATTTTCTTCCCATCATGATAGATACTCGCGGTACAAGATCCCATCACGTGACCTGCATCTTGCAGATAAATACCCACATTATCGGTCGCATCAAAAAAGCGATTGCAGTCCCGCATTTGCCAACGCTCTTGAACTTCATCTATCTGACTGTGTGTAAAAAGCGGATACTCAGGAATATCTAGCTCATTTCTCTGGCTCGTCATCACATTTACTGAGTTATGTAATAATGCATCCGCAAGATCAAAACACGGAGGTGTGAGAAATACATTCGCTTCGGGAAACTTACTCTGTAAAACTGGTATCGTTCCCACATGGTCTAAATGGGAATGGGTCAAGACGATGGACTTCACATCGTAATTCTTAAGCTCTTTATGAGGCGGCATGGCATCATACCCTTTCATTTTAGGATGGAGCCCTGAATCTACGATCACTGCCTCATCACCGCAAATCGCTCCGTGACAAGATGCTCCAATCTCATGAGGTTCTGTTAAACATAAGTATTCCATGGTAATTTACGCACACTATTGACCTGCCCACGATAATAAGCAATAAATCCCTACAGTTTTTTATCGACAAACAAATTTCTCTTCCATAAGAAAAACACCCCATATTTGGGAATGGCACTGTAGCTCAGGGGTAGAGCAGAGGACTCATAAGCCTTTTGTCGGTGGTTCAAATCCACTCAGTGCTACCACCTTTTTTATAAGGATTTCGCAAATACCCATTGCATTGAATCACCTGATCTATAGGAGAGTCTTGCTTAAACATAGAGTAGATCTTAAAGCACATAAGTAGTTAGCTCTAGAGGATCTATGAGCTAATGTTTTTCTAGCTGAGCATTTACGAGAGTTCCTGTAATGGAAAAAATCAAAAGGCTTAAGCTTCTATATTTACAGCATAAAGGTAGAAATATCCCGCATCTTTAGAAATGGCTTCCTCTGCTTCTGGAAATCTCCCTCGAATCACTTCGATAGCATATCGGCAAGAGTATTCCGCATCTTTAGAAATGGCATCCTCGCCTTCTGGGAATCTCCCTTCAATCACATCTTTAGCATAAAAATAGGAATCCTCCGCACTTCTTGATATGGCTTCTTCTCCTTCTGGAAATCTCCCTTCGATGGTATCTCTAGCGTAAAAATATGCCGCCTCATGATCTTTACCAATAAGATCTTCAACATCCACCCATGCTTCTTTTTCAGTATATGAAAAAAGTTTACGGGAGATTTCTATTAACTCTGCGGCATGCTTTTTAACGATCTTATTAAACTCTTTTTTGGACAAGCTATTGGATATGAACTTCTCAGTGGGCATACCAGTTACTTCAGAGAGAGCCCTCACATTGTCCATAGTGAGTCCGTATTTACTGTCTGTTTTGAGGTTAATAAAATGATCTTCTTCGCTATTCATATGGCTAGAATTTATGGAGAAATGATAGCAAAATGCAAGAATCCAATTCATCACTCCAGATGATTCTTGTTCAATGATCTTATTGGCTAGGTCCGGATCTTTCTCTTCGTCCGCGATGACTTGCTCGAACAGAATAATGAGAAAACGCTTAAAATAACCTTCGGTCATCTCGGTTTCGCTCGGTAACTCATTAGCATTAAAGGCGAGTCTGGCGTAGGCGTCGGGTGAGACATTGTCACTAATCTCACTGCCATAGTTTATACATGAAAGATGCGTCAGATAGTTCGCATCAAATGAGAGTAGGTTAATAGAGCCTCAAATGATTGGTTTCCGCTTTGAGACTTTTTGAGATACCACTTTAACAACCCTTAAAAAGTAAGGAGAAAAGTGGTAGTCCTACAAGGATTTGAACCTTGACTAAGAGAACCAAAAACTCTGGTGCTACCATTACACTATAGGACTATTTCCCTTGCGGGAAGAAGACATAATCCTAACCTCAAACAAAATTCAACTAAGAAATGAAAGAAAATTTCAGCTCACACATCTTTCATTGACGTCATACCACATACACTTAGCATTCTCTAACCCTATGCCAGCCCGATTTTATGTTACTC
>CALLLS010000017.1 GCA_938008215.1 uncultured Verrucomicrobiales bacterium
AGAAGCACTTTTGAAGGGATTAGCGCGAGATCCCAAAGAGGGGTTCTCGCTTAAAGAGCAAAAAACATCCTGAGAAGCTCTTTTCTCAACGACAACCTTTTCTGTAATCCCGTAGCCCACCGCTTTCTCTTTAGCATCAAACTATAAGCAGCTTAAATAAAAAACGCGCGCGATTAGCGTATTTCGATCAATTTATTTCCCTGTGCAAGGTGCTCCTCGATCGTTGGGAGCAGAGGTAATTCTTTCGCTCATAGCTGCAAGGTATCAGGTAATGAACTATTTGTCATTAGGGTTATTAGTCTTCGCTGAAAAAGAGAGAAATAAAGAGAACAGTAAGAGAGATAGATTACTTTCACAAAACACAGCTATGGGAGTGGTTATGGAAGCGTCCAACTCATTAAACCTAAAAACATACAAAAGACAATTACTTCCACACTACACGACAAAAAACGTACTAGGGTAAAGCCTCCCTTAGAAACGGCGGTTTTATCAAAACTACCCTACCCAGTTTGCTTGTATTATATGGCGAAGCGGTAGGGAGGATTCGATGAATCCTCCACTTATAAAAAATGTCGGGTTATGTGAGTTACTTCCACACTTATTCGCACTTATGGCTTAGCGTGTTGATTTTCTACATCCAATACAGAAAGAATCTAGTTGCCCTTCTTACAGTTCTAGCAAGTTTCGTTGCCAGCTGAGAAGGTTATCCGCTTCAGCAGCGTCTTTCACAATCGCTTCTAGGTTTTTACGGGATGCGATCAAGCTCCCTTCTATATTCAACTTTTTAGCAGCCTCCTCGCGCTTAGAAATTAACCCATTTAATTCACCTTCATCGATAGACATACGAGAACCTTTAACACGCTTAGAGCGCGCTGGCCATTCGCTTTCTGGTAATGCCTTAGCCTTGTCGATCGCATCTAGCAGGGCGGATTTACGGGAAGCTGATATATTTTTAGGTAGATTAATCTCACTTCCCTCCGAGAGTTGGTTTGCCCAATCAAGCAACCGTTGATTATTAGCTACTTTAAAAACTGGCTTATCAATTTTTTTAGCCTGATCATCACGCCATTCAAAAAGAGCTTTTAGGTAGCGAAGAGGGTTTGATTGTAAGCTTCCAGATCCAGAGATCCTCCATCTTTCAGAGGGTTCATCCTGAAGCCTTGCGGTATCTTTTAAGGCGTTACATGATTCATGGAACCACTCTACCCTCCCTAATTTCTCCAGCTTAACCATGAGGAGGTCGGAAATCTGCTGAAGGTATCTTACGTCATTCATGGCGTAGGTCATCATCTTACTTGTGAGCGGTCTTTTAGTCCAATCTGCTCTCTGCGAATCCTTAGGAAGCCTTACTCCACACACTTGCTCAACGAGTGGGGCGTAGCCAAATTTTCTAAAGCCACAGAGCCGCGCTGCTATTTGCGTATCATGTAAATACTCAGGCGCGACATTTAGGTGCTTATTAAGAAGGTGTAAGTCATAATCACAACCATGTAACCAAACCTTCTTCGTTTTTAATATTTCGCAAAACTGTTTAGATAAGTCTAAATTTATAGCATCTAAAAGGTAAAAGCTTCCTTTCACACACACCTGCACTGTACATAGCACCTCATCATAGTGATGGAAATTATCTGCTTCTAAATCGAAATAGAATGACCTCGGGTCATATGGTGAGTTTAGCAGTGAATCTAAAAGCTCATCTGCGCGGGACTGTTCCTCAATGAATTCCATGATTTAGGCTAAACCTCTAATAAGGAGCTCCGCGTTTGATGATGTAAGCGCTATATTCTTAAGAAGTTTTTCTAATGCTTCACCAGCAGGAACACTACTAAGCTCTTTTCTGATCTGAACAATACGCTTAAACTCATCATCATGATAAAGGCGTTCGTCATTTCTCGTTCCGCTTTCAAAGAGGTGAATGGCAGGGAAAATGCGCATTTCCGCAAACTCCTGATCGAGCTTCACTTCCATGTTACCCGTTCCCTTAAGTTCCTCAAAAACAATATCATCCATTCTGCTCTCCGTTTCCACAAGTGAGGTAGCAACAATCGTTAAACTCCCCCCCTCTTCCACGTTTCTGGCTGTAGAGAAGAATTTGCGCGCTCTTTGTAATGCCGCTGGCTTTAAACCGCCTGACATAATTGCACCGCCGCCGCCCGCATTATTAAAGCCTCGCGCCAGTCTTGTAAGACTATCAAGCAGCAGAACCACGTCTTTCTTCTGCTCCACTAAGCGCTTAGCTCTCTCTAAAACAATATCTGCTACTTGCGCATGTCTCTTAGCAGGCTCATCAAAGGTGGACGCATATACAGAAGCTCCTGTTATCGTCTCCTCAAAATCAGTAACCTCCTCAGGGCGCTCATCTAAGAGAAGAACCATTAGCTCTGCCTCTGGGTGGTTTTGTTCAATAGCTGCCGCGATGCTTTTAAGAACCATCGTCTTTCCTCCTCTAGGAGGAGCCACTACAAGAGCTCTTTGTCCTTTGCCTATTGGTGCAACAAGGTCTAGAATCCTGCCCGTATTGGAGGGACGATTATGAATTTCTAACTGTAACCTGTCTTCAGGATACATAGAAGTGAGGTATTCAAAGTCTAACCCGTCTTTAAACTCCCCAGCTGGTTGGTCTTCTATTTCTACAATTTCTGATACCGTAAGAAACTTATCTCTCCCTTTTGGTGCCCTAAGAACAGCCTTAATCTTTTGCCCGTTTTTCAAGCCAAACTCTCTAACGAATTGCGGTGCTAAATAACAATCATCTGGTGAGGTCTTAAAGCTTCTTGCAGGGTCTCTGAGCATAGAGAATTTATCGCTGGCTCCTTCTAGCATTCCTTCGCAAACAAGAGCGACGTCATTTTTAGCATAAAAGGTAGCAATATCGAATACGAGGTGTGCTCTGGTAAGATGCGCGGAGGTAGTAATTCCGATCTCCTTTTGGATTTTACGTAATTCCAAATGACTAAGTTTTCTTAGTTCATTGAGAATGATTTGGTCAGGAAGTTCTATATTAGATTCTTCCAGTGTATTAGTGGATTCTTTTACACTCATTAAAAAATATGGTGAATAAGAGTATCTATTTGTCTTTCGAGTTGAGCATGACAGCCTTCATTCCAAATAACGTGGTCTGCTAGGCTTATCTTATGTGAGATACTAACTTGTGAGGTGATCATTGCTTTTGTTGTATCAATGTCAAGTTTTGATCTTAACCTAAGTCTTTTAAATTGTGTGGCGCTTGAGCAAGCGACAACTATCACTCGGTCTAATGGGTATTCGACATCTTTCTCGAATAAAAGAGGGATATCCGCTACTAGATGTTGCCCCTCCACAAGGCTTTCCTTTACTCTATGAAAGGAATCTTGGACTCTTGGATGAAAAATACTTTCCAGCTCTTTTTTTAGCTCAATATTATTAAACACGGCTGTTCTAATAATACTTCTTACAGGGTTGCCTTCATCATCTACAACCTCTTTGCCGAACAATTCGATGAGATCAGCTAAAACTTCCTGTTTTTTATATAAGTCGGTTACGCATTGATCCGCATCAAACCCCTTAATATTTGGGCTTTGGATAAGGCGTTTAAAAACGGTCGACTTCCCAGTCGCAATGTTTCCTGTCAGTCCTAGTATCATATAAAAAAATTGACTTAGAATATGAGCCAGTTTTGAAGGTTTTACTAAGCTACTATTAGTTTATCGGCGGAGGTAATAACGAGTCCCCTAAGAGATCGTCAGCAGGATTAGATAAATCAAAGTTAGCTCCTCTGATCGGCTTACCTGTCGCGTCAATCACCTGTGCAGTAACGAAGATGATTAGATTGCTCTTAATCCTATTCTCAGAATTACTTTGGAATAGTCTACCTATGAGCGGGATATCCCCGAGAATTGGTACTTTATCTTCCACTTTTTGAACATTCTCTCTGAGTAACCCCCCCACCGCTATCGTGTGACCATCATAGATCGTAAGTGCTGTGCTTACTCTACGGGTTGTAAACACAGGCATCTCAATTCTATTCTCTGTGATCACTACTTGGTTACCATCATCATCAGTTCCAGTAATTGGAGAGCCATAGTTAATAAATCCTTCGAACTCAACAATCTCAGGCGCGAAATCTAAGTTGATCACGTAGTCATTCGTCTCACCAGTAGTAGGCTGAATCTCAAGCGTAACTCCAGTATTACGAGTATCAAATGCAGTTGGAGTAGCTGGCGTTACTGGAAAAATCCCTGTTGATCGCACATTCTGAGGAACTTCTGGTGGCTCATATTCAGTAGGATAGATCAGCTCCCTGATTATCTCTATCTTAGCTGTATCACCACTACGTGCTACAATGCTTGGCGCGTTCATCACATCAGCTCCTTTTTTCTGCGAGAGCCCGCGTAATATAACCTCTAGAGTATTACCACTTATGATACCTCCTATACTTAGAATTCCTGGTGCTGTAAGAGCAGATGCCGCAGATGCCGTAGAACCACTTTGAATTAAGGCACTAATACTATCTCTAGTGATTGCACCATCACCAGACCTAAGCCCGCTCGTGCTCGCTCTTGCCCCGCCATTAGTGAAACCACCTTTTATTTGTCCATTACCTATGGATCCACCATTAAGGGCTGAACCTGAACCAACTGCTGTATATCCCCAGTCGAAACCTAATTCGTCTGTGTTTTCTTGAGAAACTTCCACAAATTTAGTGAGAATTTTAATTTGTTTAGGTGTTTGGCGATTCACCCTCTCAACGATGTTATCGATGAGATCTAAGTTATTAATGGTGTTTCTTACTATTAGAGTAGAAGTTCCAGGCAAGAAATTAGCAGTGGCACCTTCATTAAACTCCACACCAGTATTAGCGAGTAACTCCTGAACTGACTGCGAAGAACCAAAAGCAGAATTATCGCTACCGCTATCAACAGCGAACGGGTCATCGCTTGCAGAGCTACCACCTCCAGCTGTTCCTCCCAAATCGGAGATAAAGGTAGGTGTTACATTCCAATTTCGTGTGATCAATTCTGATGTGTCCGTAGAATCTAATGGGAGAAGAGTGACTGCATACTCGTCAACTCTATAACGTAGTTTGGCTAGATCACAAATGAATTGCAAGACTTGCACCAGAGGGACGCTTTGCAATTTAAGCTGAGGGATTCTTGCTGTTGTGGGATCCCCTGAATTACTAGATAGGTCGTCCTCCGAGAGTAAATCACTGTCAACACCACCTGCTACTGATTGTGTACCACGGACAATGAAGTTTACTCCTTTACGTGATGGATCAATAACTGTATTATCCAGTTCACGAGAGCGCATGCGCAGAAAATCGACCGCCTCTTCAACAGAAGTATCTTCAAAGTCTACTGATGGAATGATGATATTTTTTAGCTTCTCAGTAATATAGGACGAACGATCATCATTATTAAAGCCCCCAGACGTTTGAATACTGCTCACATCGTCTAAGTTAGGAGATACTGCTATTTCCCAAGCTTTATCTACTTCTGATAGTAAACGAGCTCTTGTTTCATCATATGCCGCTCTGTAGTAATCCGCTTTAATTTGCGAACACCTTTCCAACCAACGACGTGCTGCTTTATTGTAACTATCTATTTTCAGGACATTATTAAACTCAACCTCGGCTTTATCAAACTGCCCGAGATTATAATACCCTTCGCCTAAATAGAGCAAGCGGCGCACACGATCTACATTCTTTGTGTGCTCGTAAGTTAAAGCGGGGTTGGTCCGTATAGGGTCATCTAAGTAATCAAGCTGCCTGAGAGCTGCCTGATTTGTTGGGTCTTCTTTTATTACTTCTTCTAGGATTTCGCGTGCTTCATCGTATTTACCGATCTGCCTATACTTTTGGGAAAGAGCTACGCTTCCATCACCTAAATGCTCAGTTATAGCCTTACGACGCGTTCTCGTAGCACTCCCTTCTGGCGTCTTATCCATCGCTGAGCGGTATTCACTCACTGCAGACTCGAAATCTCCTTCTGCGTATGCACGACGCCCATCCATAAGATGTTGCTCAGCTTCCATGATGAGGTTTTCACGTCTAACCCTCTCTCGCTCAGCTAGACTTTCTGCATGAATTGCGCCCACTAAACAGAGCGGGAAAAGTGCGGATATTAGTAATTTCTTTAATGTGTGTTTGCTCATAGCGTATGGAAAAGCATAATTATATGCGTTATAGCTCTTAAATAATGAGGTTTGCGAAGGCTTTTAAAAATAAATGTTGATTTAGGATGTTTTAATGAGGCTTTTGCTATTTTAGAGAGAGAGAAAGCTCCTGAGTTTGCTCACCAACTAAATATTGAATAATTGCATTTCCTCCCTCACTCACTTCTTTGAAATGAAACTTCCCTTCTTCATTTACGTTACCATTCGGAAGGTCAAACTTCGTATTTTCGCTGAGAGTAAAGGCCGCACTTTCTTTACCTAAAGCATCAAGGACAAAGGTAACTTTATAATCCTGACCTAGAAAGTCATTACTTCTCCCCCTAACAATCTCCATCAATTTTTGTTTCTTTGTGTCATTAATGATAGCATATTTGACTTTCCTCTGAGCTCCACCTGCATCCTGCTCTTTTTCTATAACATCATTTAAAACAAACCTACTGAGAGCTGGATCTTTATCGAAAAAGCGCGCTCCTCTTCCTATATATTGAGAGCGCAGTTGCACTTTATTACCATCTGCATATTTAAATTGATATTGGTCTTCACCTATATCCGAAGAGAAATAGACCTTCCATTTTAGTGATGAACTCCCCACAACCTTAAGTTTAGAAATTAGATCTGGAAAATCTTCAGAATCAGAAGGGTTCGTCTTCGCCCTATATTCCTCTAGATTGGAAAAGCCGTCATTATCCGCATCTCTTGCGAGGGCGTCCTTATAACTTGGATCTATTTTATGTCTAAGCCACCATTTATTTGGAATAGGCGGATGAACAGGCGTGCCGTTTTCATTAAAAAGATCTATGAGTTCATGATGTCCGGGGATTTGAAAAAGCTGAATAGGCGTGAGCATCTCTATATTCCTCCCCTTTAGCATACTATTTTCCCACTCAGGTGGGTTGTTTAGTAGATTTGCCGCTATATCGATTTGCTTTTCACCTGTTTCACTGAGCTCCTTTGGGTCACTATGCGTCACCTTAAATGTCTCTTCTAAAGACTTATAGCCCTTAATAGAGAGTATAACCAGAGCGACAGCCACTGCTATCCCAAGCCCTAGTATAATCTTTTCGTCTTGTTTACCCGTCTTAACCATAATAAAAACTACTTAATCTCTGGGAGCTCTGCCTGCTTTTGAAAATAAACCAAATTAAGATCTATAAAGACGGCTACCATTTCTTGCCCCAAGACCTGATTGAAGAGCTTCTCGTCACTTAATTCCAATTTATCTGGTAAAGCTAGACCACCCTCTCCATTGCCTTCAGATTCAAAGATCTGATCAAGCGATTCATCTGAGCTTTCCTGCTCTTGCGGTAATCCCCCTCCCTCATTATTCTCTTCGGATTTTGCCTTAGTTTCTACAAGCTTCAACTTAATTGTATCTATCGTAAAGAGATATTCATTGGATCTAATTAAAGCGTTTAGAAAGCTTCTTGCATTTTCCTCATAACCTATAAATGTAAGTTGAATAGGCATTGAAACAGAGTAAGGGATTTGAAGCTTACTCTTGTCCCTATAGTTAGATTTCTTATTCATATCCTCTCCAGCATTCACTTCTGCATTTGCAGACTTCCTATAAATATTAAGTAGTTCCTGCGGATTATGATCAGCTAATGTAGTGTGTAGCCAATCCATAGCACCTAGCTGGTAATTCAGGATGCCCGTAGCCGCCCTTGGAGCGGGAACAGTCCTGTATTTTTCAAACCCGCAATACCAATCCTCTGGTAGTAATATCCCCTTTTCGTTGTAGAGAGCTTTAATCCGCTTATTTGCTTTTACTAAATTGCTTGCAAATTTAGAAGAAGGAATTGTCTTAAGACTCGTAATAGTTGAGGACTGAAGAGCACTTCTTAAGCCTTCTATCTTTCCTCTGTAAGACGATAAGGAGTCTTTAAGCTTATTAATATTTTCCTGATTCGGGTAGCCCTCCATTGATTCCATCTGGTCCAGTTCGTTTACACGTGATTTATACGTTTTATTTTTTTTAACAAATTCAGACTTTTTAACAAAACCATAAGCGAGTGCCCCACCTCCAACTATTAGTGAAATTATTATTAGCGTGAGTAGAAACGGATTTTTTTTTGCTTTTTCCATAATCTTAGTTGGTAACTACGACGGAATTCTTTAATGGAAGAATCATTGTAAATGGAGCGCTAATTTCATCTTCATTGATTACGCTCTGGATTGAAAGTATTTCACTATCGTCTAACTCTTTATCATTAAATAAGAGAGCAAATGAGGAATTCGGAGATTCTTTAATCCGTTCGAGAATTTCAAACACTACTTGTTGCCCTTTCGGGTTATCACGCCAATACCCTTTTATGATTACCGCATTAATAAATGAATTTTGAGTTGTTGACTTTTTATTAGGAGATTCCGCGATCGGCTTAGTCGCTGGGCTGCCATACGAAATATCTTTGAACCCATTAGACACATAATAAAAATCTTCTCCCCGGGTTTGTTCATCGTCCTTTTCAGGCGCATAATCAATAAGGTCTGCCACAGAGTCCAACCAAACAATTTCTGACGCAAAGTAACCTCTCAGCTCTTCTAATCTCTCGACACTACGATATCTATCTTGAATCACCATAGTATATTCATTTCCAATGGTATCCAATTTAACACGGTCTGCTTGTAGAGATTCTAATTGGTCTCCATATGGCTTAAGATCATCAACACTCGTTTGGATGTTACGTAACTTTTCATCTGCCACCTTTACAAAATAGCATTGCGCTATCGCCCAGGTCAAAGTGCCGAGAACAAATGCTGCTGCTGCCCCTAGAAAACAGGGTCTTTTCTTAGCCTCTATGCGACTCTCTTTGATCGAATCTGGAACTAAATCTATCGTTAATGTATTTTTATCTGCCACCCTTACCGCTAAACCGACAATTTCTCCCATTGTATGCGCTGAAGGAGTGATTTGTTCAGCACTTGCCCCTTCGCCAAGGGTTACTCTACGAAGTGGGTTAAAGTATTCGGTTGGAAGCTTTAATCTATCCTCAATAAACTCCTTAAAATACGAAAGGTTAGCTCCTGCGCCCGCTAATAAAACACGAGTTGGAGCAGTTCCTGAGTGTTGGCTACGGTAAAAATTAGTCGTTCGAGAAATCTCAGACGGAACACGAGAAAGTACGTTTGAGATAATAGTCGCTAAAGCTCCCGTAGCATCATCCCACTCTTGAAGGTATGCACCATTAATTGCTACTCTTCCTGCCTCAATTTTATATCGTTCAGCTTCTGAAAAATCTACAGAGTATTCCTTACTAATGGCACTAGTTAAAGAGACTCCACTGATATTTATACTTCTGATAAAAATTCTCTTCCCTTCAATGTATATAAGGTTTGTCGCCTTAGCTCCAAAATCGATAAGAAGCGTCGACTCAGTAATATCAGGATAGGAATAATAGAATGCATTAGTAAGAGCAATAAGGGCACTACCAGCGCTAGAAGTCTTCAATCCTGTTTCAGAGATTACCGCATCGATATCATTAAGGAGGTCTCGCTTAATCGCCACTATTGCCACCTCTTTCTCAGCACCTGTAGCATCCATGAGCTCCCAATCCCAAGCTACCTCTTCTATTGGGAAAGGAATATGTTGCTGTGCTTCGAAGGATATTAACTGCTCTATGTTTTGATCTCCAAGAGCAGGAAGCTTTACAAATCTAGTGAAAACTGATTGCCCGGAAATTGCATAAATCACTTTCGCCTTTGCTACCCCAGTTTGCTCAACTAGATTGTCAATCGCGACTTTCACTTGAGCATTTCTAACAGCCTCATTTGCTGGATCCGCTAAAATACTAGAAGAGGCATATTTATAAAGAGTAAGTCCTTTAAAGGAACTCTCAAATAAAGCGAGAGTTATAGACTGTGAGCCTATGTTAAGAACTGCTATGGAATTGTCGGCCATATTATCAATATATAATTAGAGAATATTAGCGACGCTCAACCTTGTTTTCAGCGTACTTATCCCACCAGAAGTAATGGAAGGGTGTCTCATTTTTACTACGAAGCGGTATCTTATCATATCTCGATAACTCTCCAGACTGCCACCACCCAGCTTTATCTTTAGAGGAAAAGTAACCTACTCTCTGCCCATTATATAAGATTTCCCCTCCTACGCGCTCAATGACTCTTTCAGAGGCACGATCACTCCCTGTGAGCCTCATAATAGCAGCTGGAGAAAGGTAGATTGAAGTATATAATTGCTCACCCACAGGGACATTAATGTGTTCCACTTCTTTTTCCATTAATATATATTTCTTAGTGGTTAAGTCCTTGGCTGCTACATACCATTTCACTGTAATTTTATCTACAAAAGCTGAATCTTTAGGGTCAGTGAGATCTATTTCAAATTCGACATGCATCTCAAGCCAGCTTTTAGGTCTCCAATTTTTCACATCATTATTCCCACTATTAAACTCTGGAGAAAGCAGTGCTTCAAAATCTGGTTTTAATTTCTCATCAACTAATTTAATTCTCGTTTGTGCATGTAGGGACGAGCTGGCTAGAAAAAGCGCTACGACAAGACAAATCTTAGACCTTACTTTAAAGGGGTAATTCATAATAGTATGTATGAAGAGGGAATTTATCAGGATGGAGATATATTTGGCTAGAAGAAACATCGTCAATTTTCTTTAAGTGATTGATTTATTTTTTCTTCCCAAAGTGCATAAATGGGTCATTTTCATAGTGAAACGTCTTATGCATACAAATATTAAAGTCGTGGGTTCATTCCTAGAGATTCCAAGTGCACCTCCTAGCCCCAGGATTTGTGATATTATAGAAGTGAGGCTGGACGCTCTCTTTATGCATGCTCCATTGACCTCATTCTTAGATGCTTGCACTCAAGAAAAGCTCTTTACTGTAAGAGATATTAAGGAAGGCGGAGCTAATCCGCTGACCACTAAAGAACGAATTTCAAAGCTAGAAGAGTTTCTCTCCCTCGCAGATTATATTGATGTAGAAATGAGAAACTGGGGCGATATGACTTCCATTATTAACAGTGCTAGATCCTCTAAAAAGAAAACCATTTGCTCCTATCATAACTTTCAAAAAACACCCTCTTTCCAAGAGCTCGAAACACTGTTAAGGCAGGCTCAAGAGCTCAACACGGACATTATAAAATTTGCATTCATGACTCACTCTTTAGATGATATTAAAGTCTGTCAGGATCTACTATTCAAATATGAAAAACTTGATATTTCAATAATGGGGATGGGGGCATACGCCCCAGTTTCACGTATACTTTTAGCCCAATCTGGCTCCGTATTAAATTATGGCTACCTGGGTGAGACTGTTACTGCTCCTGGACAGTGGTCTGCGGAACTTCTAAAAAGCTCTCTCTCTTATTGTGAAGCTATTTCCTAATAAGCCTTTTAGATATAGGAAGCACCCTTCAATTTTAAGCTCATACATTCACACTAGGGAACTTCTGGAAACTACCTTTTACGATCAATATAAAATCTCTTGATATTCTAATGCCTTTTAAAAAGGGAATGAGTTTTTGCCCTTTGGGTTACTTTGCCTTTATAACAGAAGGCTTTATTATTCGTTAGTTCGTAATGCACGCATTACTCCTGCCTCATTCTTTGCCCGCTCGCAAATCGTTTAAACCTAGTTTTCCGAAGTCCACACTAGAAAAAAACATTATATTACCCCTTTCTTCCTGTGGTATGTAATCCTCCCTTTAGTCCCCTTTTAAAGGAGAAGGGAATCTAAATAAGTATTAAAGTCCGCTTATTGTATAAGCAGCAATCGCAATAACTACCATTATGGAGATAAACACCCAAAGGTAAGTTACAATGGCACCGCTAGTTGAGTTAGCTCCTCTCTGTTGCTGTAGGCGGTCATAACGACCCTTAACTTTTCCTTTACGCAAGAAGCCATCATAGTTCTGCTGTATAAGGTGAGTCTCCACCTGGCGCATCATATCTAGTAACACACCCACAAGAATGAGTAGTGATGTCCCCCCAAAAAATTGCGTCACCATATATGGGATCTTAAGCGCATTCCCTAATAACATCGGAAGTACGAATACAATGGTCAGGAAAATTGAACCCGCAAAGGTAAGGCGAGTCATGGTGAAATCGAGGAAGTCAGAAGTGGGCTTACCCGCGCGAACTCCAGGAATATACCCGCCACTCTTCTTTAGGTTCTCGGATATTTCTGTAGGATTGAAGAAAGTAGAAACCCAAAAGTAAGAGAAGAAGAAGATCATTAAGCCCGCAACTACATAGTAAACAGGGCTCGCAGGACTTAACCACTCAGATAGCTTCACAGCCCATGATTGCCCACGGAATAAGCTCGTTAAGATAAAAGTCGGGAAAGTCAAAATAGCAGATGCAAAAATAATTGGCATTACTCCTGCATAGTTCACCTTCAAAGGGAGGTATTGCGTTTGTCCTCCCATTTGCTTACGTCCCACTACACGCTTCGCATATTGTACCGCGATACGGCGTTGTGCTTGGGTAATCGCGATGACCGCTGCGATAACAAATAAAAGGAAAGCTAGTAATCCGACTAGAATCATCGGATCAAATTTACCCGCGCTTGGTGAAGCAACAAAGGTGTTCCACGCTTGCACGAGAGCACCTGGTAGAGCTGCAATGATGTTAACCGAAATAATGAGGGAAACCCCATTACCTATACCTCGCTCTGTTATTTGGTCTCCAATCCAGGCAAGGAACATTGTCCCTGAAACCATAGTAATGACTGCAATAGCTACAAATCCCCAACCAAAGTTAGGAACTAAAGGTCCTCCACCATGCTGACCTATGCCGCTAAGATAAAGAGCCTGATCAGGATTCTCGAGAGACTTAGCAATCATGAAGCTCTGAACAAGAGCAATTACGATCGTAATATACCTAGTGTATTGATTAATACGTGTTCTCCCGCCTTCTTCGCGCGAGAGTTTAGCCAATTGAGGGACTACCGCCGTCATTAATTGCATCATAATAGAGGCAGAAATATATGGCATAATCCCGAGAGCAAAGATTCCGCATTTTTCTAATCCCCCTCCAGAAAATACATTAAGTAAAGCACCTACCGCCGCTCCTGCATCAGTAGCCCCATCATCACTTGACATACGCCAGTCGAGGTAGTTTTGGATAACATTAGCGTCTACCCCAGGAATAGTAATAGCAACACCAAGGCGAACGATAAAGACCATGGCAAGCGTGAAGAGAAGTCTATTTTTCAGATCTTGGATCTTCCAAATGTTTTGAAATGCGGAAATCATATTTTGGGAATGTAAGCTTTGTTAAATTTAGAGGAATTAAAGCAATGTTTTGTACAAAGGAAGGCGACATATAGTCGCCTTAATTTAAGCAAAAAAGTAATACTTTTTATGCATCCTTTTCGCTAGCAGAATTATCTGCAGCTTCTTCAACTACCTTTTTAGTGATCTCAATACTGCCACCTGCTTTTTCAATTTTAGCGCGGGCAGATGAGCTTACAGAAGTCACTGCTACAGAGAGTTTCTTAGAGATTTCACCATCTCCAAGAATTTTCACTCCATCATAGCGCCCTTTAAGAAGACCAGAGAGACGTAGGGTTTCTTCACTTACAGTGTCTCCTTCGTTAAATCTAGTATCTAGATCATCAACATTAAAAACAGCTATTTTGTCCTGAAACTGGAAGTTATTAAAGCCACGTTTAGGAAGACGACGGTGAAGTGGCATTTGACCACCCTCGAACCCAACACGAACTCCACTCCCTGAACGGGCTTTTTGTCCTTTGTGTCCTTTACCTGATGTCTTTCCTAGACCAGAGCTTTCTCCACACCCAAGTCTTTTACGACGGTGTTTTGCTCCTGGATTATATTTGAGAGAATGAAGTTTCATATCTATTCGATTAATTGTGTAAGGGAGACCAAAATAGTCTCCAAAACGGGTTAGATTGATTCCTTATCTTTGGTTTTCTTGCCACGAAGGGACATAGTCTCCTCACGTGTTTTAAGTTCAGATAAAGCTTTTAGTGTGGCCTTAACAACATTTGCATGATTATTAGAACCAAGTGACTTTCCGATGACGTCTTTAATACCGACTGCTTCACATACAGCTCTCATTCCGCCTCCAGCGATTACACCAGTTCCTGGCGCCGCAGGCTTAAGAAGAACTTTACCGCCGCCGAATTCTGCATAGATTTCATGAGGTATAGTGCCGTCTACAATAGACATTGTTTCTAAGTTGCGTCTTGAAGCTTCTGACGCCTTACGAATGGATTCTACGACCTCATTTGCTTTTCCAAAACCAAAGCCAACTTGACCTTTATGATCACCACTTACCATAAGGGCGGAGAAACTAAAGCGACGCCCACCTTTCACAACCTTTGAACAACGGTTAATGAAAACTACTTTCTCTGTAATGCCATCGTCTGGTTTATCATCGTGTCTGTCACGACGTCCACCATTACGGTTATCGCGTCGGGGCCCACCACCACCTTGAGGGCGAGGCCCGCCTCCTGGACGAAACCCACCTCCACCTTGAGGGTGATTCTGATTCGCTCCTGCAGGAGGAGCTGTATTCTGCTTAAGTGGGCTTGCTGATTCTTGAGGCTTAGAAGTCTCAGTAGATTCTTTAACCGCACTCTCAGCTGGCTTACCTCCTTGAGGCTCGGAATTATCCTGTGTTGCTACCATGTGTTTTTTAAAGTTTAAAATTTGAGACCTTCTTCACGGGCTGCCTCAGCAAGAGCTTTTATCTTGCCATGATAGAGGAATCCACCTCTATCAAAAACAACCGTTTCAATTTTCTTACCCTTAGCTTTCTTAGCAATAAGTGTCCCCACTTTTTGCGATGTAGGGATGTTTGCGATACTTACTCCTACTTCTGCATCAAGTGTAGAGGCGGCGGCAAGTGTTACTCCAGCATCATCATCGATGAGCTGTGCATAGATATTTTTATTTGAATAGTGGATAGCTAAGCGTGGACAATCCGCAGATCCGTGAATCTTTTTACGAATGCGGCGGCGAACTTTAGCGCGAACTTCTTTTCTGTTTAAAGTGCTCATTTACAGTATAAATTTAGTGGTTATTTCTGAACGCTCTTACCAGCTTTACGACGAACGTATTCGCCTACATAACGTACGCCTTTTCCTTTGAATGGCTCAGGTGGGTGATAGGAGCGGACTTCTGCTGCGAACTGCCCTACCTCTTGCTTATCAATTCCTTCTACTTCAATTTTAGTATTATCCGTTACGGTTACTTTTAAGCCTGAAGGGATCGGATGAAGTATCGGGTGCGATTTACCGAGGCTGAGGTCAAGGTTGCTACCTTTAACTGCAGCACGAAATCCGACGCCAATAATTTCAAGATTCTTTTTGAATCCATTTGTGACTCCGATCACCATATTATTAATGATGGAACGGCATGTTCCGTGGAGAGCTCTTTGTTGGCGGAGTTCAGACTCACGCTTTAGCTCTATATTTCCGTCTTCTTGTGCGAGGGTAATCCCCGATGGAAGAGAGAATTCTAATTTTCCTTTTGGTCCATCTACTTTAACGACTCCATTGTCGTCATTTATTGAGACTTTTTCAGGAAGTGAAATTGGTTTTAATCCTACTCGTGACATATTATCTATCCTTTTTTAATTTATTACCAAACTTGAGCGAGGAGTTCTCCCCCAACGTTTTCTTTTTTTGCTTCACGGTTGGAAAGTATGCCTTTTGAGGTAGATAGGATAGAAATTCCTAATCCACTGCGCACACGAGGGATTTCATTAACTCCAACATAGTTGCGTCGTCCCGGCTTAGATACTTTTTTAAGGTCTGTAAGGGCTGCTTGCCCGTCAACAAATCGGGTGCTTACTCTTATTTCAGGGAATTTACCTGAGTCATCTACTTCATATTTCCAGATGTATCCTTCTTCTTTAAGAATGCGTGCAATCTCTGCTTTCGCTTTAGAGAAGGGAGCTTGAAACGTCTCATTCTCTGCGCGGGATGCATTCTTTAATCGAGTTAGGAAATCTGAAATGGGGTCACTTAATACTGCCATAATAATTATTCTTTATTTAGTTATGCTGCTGCAACCTCAGTAGCTTCTGTTTCTTTCTTGTTTTCACGGAATGGGAAGTTGAGAAGTTGGAGAAGCTTCTTCGCCTTCGTGTTATCATTAGTGGATGTCACGATGATAAGGTCGAATCCGAGTTGACGCTTAATTTTATCAATCTCAATTTCAGGAAAGATAGATTGATCTGGAACTCCCAGTGCAAAATTACCACGACCATCAAAGCCCTTCGGCGAGAATCCACGAAAGTCACGAACATTTGGAGACGTGATGTTAATAAAGCGATCTAGGAATTCCCACATCATTCCCTTACGGAGAGTAACGCGTGCTCCTACTGCTTCTCCTTCACGCACTTTAAAGTTCGCTACAGATTTTTTAGCGAATACAACGCTTGGCTTTTGGCCAGTGATTTTTTCGATGTCGGCAACAGCGTCTTCGACGGCAGCCTTACGGTCAGACTGATAACGTCCGACGTGACAGTTGATGACGATTTTTTCAAGTGCTGGGATCTCATGAGTATTCTCAAGTGAGAATGCCTCTGTAAGAGCAGCAGCTACTTTTTCGTCGTAGTGTTTTTTTAAGTTAGATGTCATGGTTTTGCGGGTCAGCGGGTTAATTATGCTTAAGCGCTAGATATATAGTTAACGTTTTAAAGACTATGCTTTTTTAACGTTGGAAAGGGCGATAGGAGCATTTTGTTCAATGATCCCACCTGTTTGGTTTTCTTGAGTCGGCTTAATAGCCTTCTTGACAAGGCGTACTCCGTCTAAGAGGACTTGTTGTTTCTTAAGGTTCACATTGATCACAGTTCCTTTCTGCCCCTTATAGTTTCCGGATATGACCTCTGCAGTCTCTCCTTTTGATACATGCGTTTTTACTTTGCTCATTGGAATAATAAATTAGGGATTAAAGAACCTCTGGAGCGAGGGAAACGATTTTCATAAAATTCTTCTCGCGCAACTCACGTGCCACTGGTCCAAAGATACGTGTCCCTTTTGGGTTTCCATCTTTATTAATGATAACAACAGCGTTCGAGTCAAAACGAAGAACTGAGCCGTCACGGCGGCGAGTAGGATATGCGGTGCGAACAACGACGGCTTTCTCAACCGAGCCCTTCTTAATTGAGGCTGTTGGGATAGCTTCACGAACGTGAATTGTGATAACGTCACCGATGCGTGCGCTTTTGGTTCTTTTACCAATAACGCCGATCATCTTAGCAACGCGAGCACCTGTATTGTCCGCAATCGCGATTTTGGATTCCATTTGGATCATAACTGAGTATCGAAGGGGTAGGGTTTAAATTAGTGGGAGAGGACTTTGTCAAGTTTCCAACACTTCTTTTTTGAAATAGGACGTGTCTCTACAATACGAACCTTATCTCCAAGTGCTGCTTCTTGGTTCTCATCATGAGCATAAAATTTCTTAGAGCGCTTGATGATTTTCTTAAATGCGGGGTGTGGAACACGGTTAACGTATTCTACAACGATGGTCTTCTCCATTCCCGTGGAGACAACTGTCCCAACGCGAGTCTTACGAAGTCCTGTTTTCTTTTCTGCGGTATCACTCATTGTTTAGTGTATAGAAATTATTGAGCAGCTTGTGCTTCTTTAGTCCGTTCATTTATTACTGTAAGAACACGCGCTATTTCACGGCGCACTGTTTTCATACGTGCTGTATTCTCAAGCTGACCTGTTGATTTTTGGAGTCTAAGATTAAGAGATTCATGGCGTAATTCATTTAGTTTACGCTGAAGCTCATCTAGGCTTAGCTCGCGGATATCAGATATTTTTGTCTGAGGCATTGGAAATATTTAGTTAATGGTTCGTTATAGGAATACTACTTACTTGAGCTTGTTACGCTCGATGAAACGTGTGCGGAATCCTAACTTGTTAGAAGCAAGTCTTAATGCTTCACGTGCTGAAGATTCTGGCACCCCTGCGATCTCAAAGAGAACAACACCTGGACGGATGACTGCTACCCATGAATCTACAGGTCCCTTTCCTTTACCCATACGAGTTTCAGGTGGGCGTGCGGTAGCGGATTTGTGAGGAAAGATACGAATCCATACTTTCCCTTTACGCTTGAGGTAACGGTTAATTTGGACACGACAGGCTTCGATTTGACGGTTTGTCATCCAGCCACGTCCAAGCGACTGTAGACCAAAGTCACCAAAGCTGACGTTTGTTCCGCGTTGAGCATTACCACCACGGTTTCCACGGTGGAATTTACGGAATTTAGTTCTTTTAGGTAATAAAGGCATGAAATTTAAAAGTTAAGGTTATTCACCAGAGTTTACGCTGAGGGCTTTTCAGCTGCTGGTGCAGGTGTTGCCGGCACAGAGTCTTGCCCTGCTGGTTTAGTATTATCATTTTGCTGAGGGCGGCGATCTCCACCTCCTCCACGACGGTCTCCACCACCACCGCGACGATCTCCGCGGTCATTGCGTCCACCACCTCTACGGTCATTACGACCGCCTTGTCTTGGGCGCGCTTGGTTAGCTACATCATCTTTCTTGTTTATCCAAACTTTTACTCCGATAATTCCGTAAACGGTATTTGCTTCCGAGAAGCCATAATCAATAGGCACACGGAGAGTCTGAAGAGGAACTTTACCTTCACGGTGCCATTCTGCACGAGCGATATCTGCTCCTCCTAATCGTCCAGCACAGCGAACACGGATGCCGTCAGCACCAAAGTCCATTGCTGTTTGAATAGAGCGTTTCATCGCGCGACGGAAGCTAATTCTACGCTCCAGTTGAGCACAAATATTTTCCGCAGTAAGTTGCGCGTCCAATTCTGGCTTACGAATCTCTACAATGTCCACCTTCACTTGAGACCCACCACAAAGTTTAGTAATTTGCTTTGTCATGTTCTCAATTTCAGATCCCTTACGGCCGATTACTAAACCTGGACGAGATGTATGAATGGTTACGCGAACACTATTCCATGCGCGCTCTATGTTGACTTTGGAGATCGCTCCAGTTTGTAAGCGTCCTTTTAACCATTTACGGATTTTAAGGTCTTCATGGAGTTTGGCCGTGTAATCACGCCCGGTAGCATACCACTTTGATCTCCAATCTTTATTGATGATTAAGCGATAGCCTATTGGATTTACTTTTTGTCCCATAATTAGATAAAGTTATTCGTTCTTAAAATTAGTTTCCGTATTTCTCTTTGTGGAGAGTTTTCGCTTGCTCGATCCAGTTATCACGTTCGATACGCCCTTTAAAGGAAAGGATGTCATCAAAGGCTTCTATGTTCGCTGCTGACCATTCTGTTACTTGCTTAAATGTGTATAGACCAGATTCATTGAGTTTCTCCTCAAGAACTGGACCTACGCCTGAAATCTTTTTAAGGTCATCTACTTCAGCTGGAGCAGATGTATAGAGCAGTCCTAGCTTTTCGTCAACCTTGGTAGGAGCAGCTTTTGCTTCTGCTTTAGGTGTCGCTTTTTTGGTTGTCTTTTTAGCAGCCTCTTTTTTCGGTGCTTTGGCTTCTTTCGCGTCCGAAGTGAATTCTACAGGTGTTTGCTCTGGAGCAGTGTTTGTTGTCGCACTAGCAGGTGTTGCCTTTTTCTTCTTGGCTTTATTTTTAGCTCTTGCTTTCGAGTCTTCATCTACCTCTCCTTTGGTCACAGTAATCATGATATGTGAGGTGCGCTTTCTTATAGCGGAAGCTGACCCACGAGCACGTGGCTTAAAGCGCTTGAACATAGGCCCTGCTGTCACCGTTGCTTCTTTAACAATGAGGTCTTCTGCATCCATATCAAAGTTATTCTCCGCATCAGCAACTGCTGTCTTGAGTGTTTTATTAATAAGGAAGGCCGCTTTCTTAGGGGTATAGGTAAGAGTATCAATCGCATCTGATACCGGAAGCCCTACGATTTCACGTACTACATCTCTTCCCTTCTTAGGTGAGAAGCGCGCATATTTCGTTACTGATTTAATTTCCATGTTTTTAGGAGTTGTAGAATTATTTTTCGTTAGTTGATGACCACTTTTGCGGTGTCACCAATTTGCACTAAAAGGTCTTTTTGGTTAAGTTCCTGGATAAGCATTCCTGATACTGAAGGTCTTACTTCTGCAACGATTCCCGTTGCTATATCAAGGCTTCCTCTCTTGATGGAAAACCGCATGCCTATACGGGTTTCATTCTCACGTCCGACATTAAGCACAACTAATCCACTCTCTTGGTCAATACTGACAATCTGAGCTTCTTGTAATGTGCCTGCTTCGATTGGGCGGCTAGGTTGGTATCGGAAACCTAATGCCGTCTCAGCTTGGCGGAGACTCACTTCCATTTCCGTTCTGGCATCAGGATCTGAAACAAGAACGGTAGAGATGAGCTTTCTATAATTATCAGTGAGATCAATAGTAGCTCCCTCTAACTTTTCCACACGCTCTTGGAGATATTCGATCTCGGTAAGCGCGGCGAGAAGCCTTTGGTCTTGATCTTCTGAGAGGAGTGACTTTCCAAGCGCTCCCATTCTCGTTTTGACACGAGCGAGTTTTCTAGCGACTTGTTCTTCCCTTTTATTAGAAGCGATTAAGCTTTCTTTAAATTTCATGTTCTCGCGAGAGAGGCGGGAGACCTCTTCTTGGAGTGTGGCAAGCTCTAGCTTGTTAGCATCTGCACTGCTCGTATATGTAAAAAGACCAATCATACACCATACCGCGCACATTGCTGAGCGTGTATTAGAGATGGATTGAGTCTTTTTCATACGAGTTAAAGTGAGGAGTGTATAATTATTTTTTACCGATACCGCCGTGCTGTCTAAATGTCTTAGTAAGCGCAAACTCTCCGAGCTTGTGACCTACCATGTTTTCAGTAACGAACACGGTTTCAAATTTACGTCCGGTATGAACATCGAAGTTCAAACCAACAAAATCTGGAGTAATCATGGAGCGGCGACTCCATGTCTTAATAGGCTTCTTATTATTAGCCGCGATCGCAACATCGATCTTATCGAGCAGCTTATGATCTACAAAGGCACCTTTTTTTAATGATCTAGGCATAGTGGATTATAGTATTAAGGATTAAAGTTTAGTTTAGGCGTTCTTAGTCTTACGGCGTTGAACGATGAAGGCGTCAGAGGGCTTACGCTTCTGGCGTGTTTTTTGTCCCTTGGTGTGTCCCCATGGAGACTTAAGGTGTTGACGACCACCACCAGACTTTGATTTACCCTCACCACCACCATTCGGATGATCTACTGGATTCATACACATTCCACGGACAGTTGGGCGAATACCCTGCCAACGTGATCTTCCTGCTTTAGCAGAAACTTCATTCATGTGGTCACGATTTCCAACTACACCAATGGTGCAGTAACAGTTTTCATGGAACTTACGAATTTCACCAGAAGGCATTTTAATAAGAGCATATCCACCTGCTTCACGGTTAGTAAGAACAGCTTCTTGCCCTGCAGCACGAGCTACTTTCCCACCGTTTCCGGGGCGAAGCTCAATGTTATGAATAGATGTCCCGAGAGGCACTGACTTGAGAGGCATTGCATTTCCAGGCTTAGGAGCTACTTTTTCACCTGCTGAAATTTGCTGCCCTACCTGAATACCGGCTGGGGCTAGAATATATGCTTTTTCTCCGTCTGCGTATTCTAGAAGAGCTATACGGCATGTTCTGTTAGGATCATATTCGATCGTTTTCACTTCTGCAGCAGAATCGCGCTTCACTCGCTTAAAGTCGATGATGCGATATTTGCGCTTGTGACCACCACCGATGTGGCGGCACGTGATGCGTCCTGTGTTATTACGACCACCAGATTTCTTGAGAGGGCGGCAAAGGCTCTTCTCAGGTTTATCTGTAGTGATCTCCTCAAACGAAGGAAGCATTTTATAGCGGTTCGATGGAGTGATCGGTCTAAAGCTTTTTAATGGCATAAAATTAAATTTAGAAAGGGTTAACAATTAATTATACGAGATCGATTTGATCATCGGCTGCGAGACGCACATACGCTTTTTTCCAGTGTGCTGTTCTGCCAGCATCTGAACGCTTCTTACGTTTTTTCTTACCAAGAACATTCATGGTACGGACATTTACGACTTTCACATCGAATACTTTTTCAACAGCCTCTCTAATTTGACGTTTATTGGCTTTTTTATGAACCTTAAATACGTAGTCGTTATTTAGCTCCTGAAGGAGTGACCCTTTCTCAGTAAGAAGGATGGTATCAATGGTAGAATATAAGTTAATATTGCTCATGGTTTTCTTCTATTCAGGTTCAATTAGGAAGCACTTCTCTGCGCTAGGGTTTCGAAAGAATCCTCTACTAGGATAATTTGATCATAATGGAGGATTTGCTCCACGTTCACTTCAGCAGCAGTCTGTAACAGCGCCCAAGAAACATTACGACCAGCAAGGTATGTTTTCTCATCATATCCTTTAGCAATAATGAGAGCGCGTGGCTTATCACAGATAGCTGAGACTTCTTTAACGAATGTCTTAGATTTACCATCGGAAGCTGAAAAGGAACTAACGCTTGAAACTGCCCCTTCTGAAATACGAGCTCCAAGAGCACGCTGAAAAGCAAGTTTTCGTGTCTTTTTAGTCACCTTCTTAGAGTAATCACGAGGTCTAGGACCAAAGGCTACACCACCACCAACAAAGATAGGAGCAGTCTTTGCACCGTGACGGGCATTACCAGTTCCTTTTTGTTTATACATCTTCTTCGTAGTTCCTGAGACTTCTCCACGGGTTTTAGTACTTGCTGAGCCCGTACGACGGTTGGCACGGTAGGCTACAACGAGGTCATGAATAGCCTGTAGTCCTTTATCACCCTCAGCGATGATTTCGATCTTAGCGGCGTCCGCTTCTTTATTTGTAAATGCTTTTGCTGACATCTTATTAGATTATTTTTCAGTTTTCTTGAGGGCAGGACGAACAGTCACATATTGTCCATTGTGACCAGGGATCGCACCAGAAACGAGAATGACGTTATCCTCTGTGCGGACTTTTATGACTTGAAGATTTTGCACGGTGCGACGGTAATTCCCCTGACGCCCTGGCATTTTCTGACCTTTCCAAACACGTCCTGGCCATGTGCCGGCACCAATCGCACCTGTTCTACGGTGCATCATGTGACCGTGTGCATCAGGCTGACCACTAAAGTTGTAACGACGCACTACGCCTTGGAATCCTTTACCTTTAGTCGTACCTACTACATCCACCCATTGCCCTTCTTCAAAGAGTTCCGCGCCTGGGTGCTTCTCTGTATCTGGAAGTGCTTCATCACTATCAAAGCGAAATTCGCGAATGTATCGCTTACTTCCAGCACCATGTTTCTTAAGGTGTCCTGATTCTGGCTTTGTTAAACGTTGTTCTTTTTGGTCTCCATACCCAATTTGAACCGCACTGTAACCATCCGTCTCTTGTTTTTTCACTTGGATGAACTGATTATCAGACACATCTATCACATTAACTGGGATAGACTTCCCTGACGCATCGTCAAAGATACGGGTCATACCGATTTTTTTTCCTATAAGGCCTAATGACATTTTCTTACTAAAAGTTGAGGGTTCTAAATTTTCTTTTTCAGGGTCAGATCTTAATCGTAATATCGACACCAGCTGGGAGATTAAGCTTCTTGAGCTCATCTACGGTGCGTGCGGTAGGGTCTACGATATCAAGGAGGCGCTTATGAGTTCTAATCTCGAACTGCTCAGCAGACTTCTTATTTACGTTTACCGCCTTATTCACACTGAATTTTTCAATACGAGTAGGAAGAGGAACAGGACCTGCAACACGTGCGCCGGTTCTTTTCGCGGTTTCTACAATCTCATCGGCGGACTTATCGATCGCTTTATAATCGTATGCGCGAAGTCTGATTCTGATTTTTTGGTTATTCATATTTAAATGGCTGGCGTTTTTGAGAGTTTAGTTTTTAGAGAGTAAATTTATACTGCGGTTGGGAGTATCAGTCCCATTGCTTCTTTTATGTTTCTTTCCACATTTCCAGGAACAGGTTCAAAGAGTGTGGGCTCCATGCTGAACGATGCGCGTCCAGAAGATACGGTGCGTAAATCTGTCATGTATCCGAACATTTCAGAAAGCGGCACCTTAGCGGATAAGTTAGAAAACCCAGTCTTGGATTCCATTTTCCCAATTTGTCCACGGCGACGGTTAAGGTCACTCATGATGTCTCCTTGATACTCTTCTGGAGTAGAAACTTCCACATCCATTATGGGCTCAAGAATAGTTGGAGATGCTTTTTCTAACGCATTCTTCATAGCGAATATTGCAGCTACCTTAAATGCGTTTTGATCCGAGTATTCTTCTTCAAATACTCCAGCTGTTACCTTCACCTTAGTATCAACGACTGGAAATCCTGCAACAGTCCCGTTTGTTAGCGCGTCTTCCACTCCTCCGAGGACGTGTGAAATAAATTCTTTAGGGATGCTTCCACCAGAAACGGCATTTTTTATTTCATTGCCCGCTCCTTTCTCATTCATCGCCACCTCTAGAGTGACCTTGGCAAACTGGCGTCCATTTGGTGTCTGGCGATCAAACGTCCCCTCACCTATCGCGCTTCCTAGGATAGACTCACGGTATGCGATCTGAGGTTTGCCAGTATTAGCTTTTACAGAGAACTCACGCTCTAGGCGATCAACGATCACTTCAAGATGTAGCTCTCCCATTCCAGCAATAATTGTTTGTCCAGTCTCTTCATCTGTTGAAACGACGAAGGTCGGATCTTCATCAGATAAGCGCGTAAGCCCAACCGCCATCTTATCTTGGTCTGCCTTCGTCTTAGGCTCAACCGCAATAGATATTACTGGCTCTGGGAATACGGGTGGCTCCAGCATGATTGAAAATTTAGGATCACACAAGGTGTCACCCGTCGTTACTTCTTTTAAGCCAGCGATAGCTGCTATGTCTCCAGCATAACAGGTATCGATGTCTTTTTGGGCGTCCGCTTGCACTTGAATAAGGCGTCCAATACGCTCTTTCTTCTTCGTTCTCGGATTATAAACCATATCACCTTTAGAAACTGTTCCTGAATAAACGCGGAAAAAGACGAGCTTCCCTACAAATTTATCTGTCCACAGTTTAAAGACGAGAGAGCAAAACTTTTTATTATCATTAGTGTCAGCCGTGACTGCTTCTCCTTCTGACTTAGGATCATGCCCTTCTGCCGCAGGAATGTCCATTGGGCTTGGCAAATAATCAAGCACGCCATCTAGCACAGCCTGCACTCCTTTATTTTTAAAGGCGGAGCCTCCTGCCATTGGGATGAGGTGATTACTAATCGTTGCGCGACGTAGTCCTTCTTTCAGCTCAGAGGCGGAGATAACCTCCTCCATAAGAAACTTCTCACCGATCATTTCATCATGGTCTGCGACAAGCGAAAGAACTGTATTATATGCGACTTTAGCAATCTCGATCTGTTCGCCTTGAAGTTCTTTCACTTCAAAAGTAGAACCGAGAACATCGTCATCGGAATAGAGGATAGCTTTCTGATTTATGACATCGATCTGTCCCTGAAGGTTATCCTCTGCCCCGATTGGTATCAGAACTGGAACTGGCGTGCAATGCAGCTTTTTAGTTACATCATCAACAACCCCTTGGAAATCTGCCCCTACGCGATCCATCTTATTCACAAAGATGATCCGTGGCACACTATACTTAGATGCTTGGCGCCAAACCGTTTCTGATTGTGGCTGCACTCCTGCAACCCCACAAAACACAACAATCGCGCCATCAAGAACTCTTAAAGAACGCTCCACTTCTGCCGTGAAGTCTACGTGACCTGGAGTGTCTATAATATTAATGCGAACGTCTTGCCCTGAGTATAGCTTATCAACGCCTTCTTGTTCTAACTGTTTCCAGTTACACGTTACAGCAGCGGAGGTTATGGTTATACCACGCTCACGCTCTTGTTCCATGTGGTCTGTAGTAGTAGCACCGTCATGAACTTCACCTATGCGGTGAATCATGCCTGTGTAGAATAAGATACGCTCTGTTAAAGTAGTCTTGCCTGCATCTATGTGCGCAGCAATCCCTATATTCCGCGTTCTTTCGAGCGGGAATGGTCTATTAGGATTATTACGCGTATCAGTCATGAGATGGATAGGTTAAGTATTTAACAGTGTAGCTTATACGGATCAGAATCTGAAGTGAGCAAAGGCACGGTTTGCCTGAGCCATTTTATGTACGTCATCACGCTTACGAACAGATGCGCCTGAATTATTAGCCGCGTCTTTAATTTCGTTTGCTAGAGCAACATGCATAGGCACGCCTTTTTTAGAACGAGCGTAATTAACGACCCAACGCATAGAAAGCGACTCTGAGCGAGCTTGATCTACTTCTAAAGGCACTTGATAAGTAGCACCACCAATACGGCGGGACTTAACCTCAACACGTGGCTTAGCATTCTCTATCCCTCGAGTAATAATCTCAAGTGGGTCGATGGTATCCGTCCCTTCATTTGCTTTATCAATAGCAGCATAGACGATACGCTCAGCGAGAGCCTTCTTACCGCTATACATAATTTTATTGATAAGCTTTCCAACGAGTGGGCTATCAAACTTAGGATCGCGATGCTCGATCTTTTTTCTTACTTTGCTCTTACGTGACATAGTTAAACGTGTTTAAATTTTAATTTTACTTCTTATCTTTAGGCTTCTTAGCACCATACTTAGAACGACCTTGCTTACGCCCCTCTACTCCGAGAGTGTCAAGTGCTCCACGAACGATGTGGTAACGCACCCCCGGCAAATCTTTTACACGACCGCCACGCACAAGCACAATTGAATGCTCTTGCAAGTTATGACCCTCTCCGCCAATATAAGCAATAACCTCATAGCCATTGGTAAGACGCACTTTAGCCACCTTACGTAAAGCGGAGTTAGGCTTCTTAGGAGTTCTTGTATATACTTGTAAACAGACACCTCGACGCTGCGGACAGTTCGCCATCGCAGGTGACTTTGATTTCGTTACAATCTTTTTACGCCCTTTTCGGACGAGCTGGTTAATAGTCGGCATATATTATCTTGTGGTGAAGGGTTCTCAAATTTTTCCTGACTTAGGGGGTGAGAGACCTACGTGCGGTTTACACCACAAGAGAGATCATTTTTCCGGAGACTCACCCGATAAATTTTTCTGGCGAATTTTGATCGCCCTTGAGATTGAATTGGGGCGCGTAACTTACATAATTCAGAAAGTAGCACAAGCCTAATCTTTAAAAATTTTAAAAATTAATCAATCTGCTCATGCTTTTAGAAAAGAGACTGGTAGTAAGGCTTCTATTCATAGAGGTCTTGCAATTTACAAATTATTAATTACAAGAAAAGGGTATTGAATCTAGGAAATCACAAAATTTTAAGCCGTTTTCTAAAATATGCTTTTCTCTGCGCGGTCGCATTATCAGTAAGTTGTCACTTATGGACAAAAGATGACACGTCTCAAAGGTCTTCTAACATAAAGAAAATCAAAAAACGCCAAATAGAAGGAATTGGCGCGATCGTTTCGATCAATTCCGAACTTGATTTCGTTCTCATTGATGTACGGAACCCCCAGCTAGCAAATCAATCAAGTTCGTATTATATTGAAAAAATATCAAGAACCGCTGTTTTAAAACCCACTGGAGAAAAAATAGGCACTTATTTCGCTGCTGATATTATTAATGGTGAAGTTAAACTAGGTGATTCGGTATTTGTCAAACTACCTAAGCCTCCTGCACCTCCAGAACCAGAAGTCACTATCCAAAACTCCGATGCCATATCTGCTACATCAATGGAAAAAAAGGCGGATCAACAAAGCACGGCTTCAGAAAAGTTAGTGCCGCGTGACGAGGAAAGAGCAGTCCTAGATAGCACACCCTCCCCTGACAGCATGAAAACTATTGATGAAGTTCCAGTAAAAGCAATGCCCTCTAATAATCCTCCATATATAAGCGGAGATGAAGCCGCGCCACCAAAAGAGCAATCAGCCGAATCTAAAGACCCTCAAATTAAAGAATAAATCATCAGCTAAAAAAGCTCCAACATACCACCCCTACTGTTATCAAAACGCAAATTGCTAAAAAAGCGTAACGAGAAATAAGGTGTCTGATTTGGAGAATAAACACATCTTCGCTTTTTATTTTTTGTGCTCTATTATCAGGAAACTCGAATTGATCTTTAACCTTAGTCATTATAGTCTCTTTCCTGTAATTAGTCCAAATATCATTCTCTACTAAAGAACCAGTCAATTTGGGTATGACAATCTTCTTATAGGGGTTGCTCAGCTCAGTGCTGGCATTTCTTTGAATAGACGGAAGACTTGGAGCTTCTACTCCATCGCCTTCTCTCTTTTCATCTACACCAGCACTCTCTTCTCGGTCACTCTCTTCTCGGTCACTCTCTTCGGTCTCTTCACTGCAGTTGACCTCTTCCTCACTTTTCTCTTCAGTAGCATCGCATTCAGGAACATCTTCTGAATCATTATCTATTAGCTCTTCTCTATCCCCCTCTAAGCCACTATTTTCAGGCACCTTTTCTTGAGGTGGCATATGCTTACGTTCAAAATCAGAACGAATCACTTCTGCCTCAATTGGCCCATCTTCTTTTTGGCTAAAGACATCTCTAATTGCTACTTCAGGATCTAGAGAAGATCTATATAATGTCACCCCACAGGACGGGCAATCCTGCACATCCCCTACATCTCCAGAAAAAAAGAAGCGCTTTTCACAAGCTTCACATTTCATGACCTTTCCTTTGGGATGTTTCTCTGCTGACATATTTGAGAATAGTAAGATGTATCTCTAAATTACTCTTAAGCAATGGGCTCACGCATTCAATATTTTTTATAGATAAGCTACTACATTATATTGATTTAGTCAGACATATTAGATAGATGCCAACAATACGTGCTAATTCCTATTTAAAAACACTTTTACTGGACGAATGGCATAGAGCCTGCTGTTTTAAAAAGAAATCTAATCATGGACATTTATGATTGGGACGAACTAAACTATTAACAAACGCTATGGCAAAATATAAACTAGACTACATCTGGCTTGATGGATACTCGCCAGTTCAGAACCTGCGCACTAAATGTCAAATCAAAGACTTTGATTCATTCCCTGAACTAGAAGAACTTCCAATGTGGGGATTTGACGGATCATCCACTCAACAAGCTGAAGGTGGAAGCTCAGACTGCATGCTTAAGCCAGTAGTTATCTATCCTGACATTGAGAATGAATTTGGCGCACTTGTACTTTGCGAAGTAATGAACCCAGACGGCACGCCTCACGTTTCTAACATGCGTGCGACCATTCCTGATGATAGAGGGACATGGTTCGGCTTCGAACAAGAGTATTTCCTCATGGAAGACGGTGCTCCTTATGGGTTCCCTAAAGATGGATATCCTGAGCCTCAAGGAGAGTATTATTGTGGAGTTGGATTTAAGAATGTTGGTTCTATCGCTAGAACCTTGGTAGAGGAGCACCTCTACGCATGTCTTCATGCAGGAATTAATCATGAGGGAATCAATGCGGAAGTGGCCAAAGGGCAGTGGGAATTCCAAGTCTTTGGGAAAGGGTCTAAGAAAGCTGCTGATGACATCTGGATGTCTCGATTTCTGCTCCTAAGAATAGCAGAAAAGTATGAGCTCGATATAGAGTGGCACTGCAAGCCCCTGAAAGGAGACTGGAACGGCTCAGGGATGCACTGTAATTTCTCTACGGAATTTATGCGAGAAAAAGGTGGTAAAGAATACTTCGATAAGCTCATGGCACAGTTCTCTAAAAATACTGAAGAACACATCGCCGCATATGGTCCAGATAACCACCTTCGTTTAACAGGACTTCATGAAACACAGTCTATCGATAAGTTCTCATGGGGAATCGCAGACCGTGGCGCATCTGTACGTGTTCCTCACAGCTTCGCTGATAACGACTGGAAAGGATATATTGAGGATCGTCGCCCAAACTCAGAAGGAAACCCGTACACGATTGCAGCACGTGTAATCCAAACTGTTCAAGAAGTCGGATAGAATCACCTAACATATTTAATATTATTTAAAAAGCCTACGCAAATGCGTAGGCTTTTTATTAATACCATCTTGATAAAATATTTTTCATATTTGATGAGAGCTTTTATTGAAGGTTGAGTGTTAAAGCTTTTCTTTTAATAAAAGTTCTCTTTTTGTTTACAGCATGTTTAACATCGTGCTTGTCCAACCAGATATACCTCACAACACTGGCGCAATAGGAAGACTATGCCTTGCTACAGGTTCCCACCTCCATTTAATTAAGCCTCTTGGGTTTGAGCTAGACGAGAAGGCGGTTAGAAGAGCGGGATTAGACTACTGGAAAGATGTCTCCCTAACAATATGGGAATCTCTAGATAACTTCTTGTATGAATTACAGAAATCTCAGCACACATTTCATCTCTTTACTACAAAAACAACTGAGGCTTACTGGAATAATCCACTCAATGAAGGTGATTACCTCATCTTTGGCTCTGAAACGCGAGGCTTGCCTCAGTCACTCTTAGCCGAAAACAAATCTGCCTGCCTCACTATTCCTATGGATAAAGCTCACGTAAGGTCTCTTAATCTTGCAACAAGTGTAGGCATCGTTCTTTTTGAAGGGATGCGTCAAATAGAGATCACATAAAAGCCAACATCAAAAAGGGATTGCATCTTCGTTAATTCTCTCCTTAGTGAGTATCAATCTAATTTATCATTACTATGTCTAACCAAAAAAGCGTTGACCTCCTGTCGCTCGACCCATCTTCTCTTGAGAAGAGGGTATCGGAACTCAGGAGGTATCTTTGACGTCGATTCTCTCATTTCTCAAGTCGCCTCATATGAGGAAAGAATGGCAGCCCAAGATTTTTGGGACAATTCTACAAAAGCTCAAGAAATTGTCGGTGAGGCGAACCTCCTCAAGGCAAAATTAAACCCCTTTCTAGCGATCGAGAAACGAATTGAAGACCTGAAGGTCTTATTTGAATTCGCCAAGGAAGAGAAAGATGAAGAAATGGAAAATGAGGCTTATGATGAGTTTCATACTTTAGATAAAGATATAGAATCCTTTGAGCTCATCACTCTTTTGGATAAACCTTCAGACCCCTGTAATACTTATCTGACGATCTCCTCTGGAGCAGGCGGAACAGAAGCATGTGATTGGGCTGGGCTACTCATGCGAATGTACACCCGATGGGCTGAGAAAAAAGGCTTTAAGGTCACTACCACAGACTACACCGAAGGTGAAGGAGCTGGAATCTCTAGTGCCACATTAAAAATCGAAGGTGCTTACGCCTACGGTTATTTGAAGAATGAGCGCGGAGTGCATCGCCTCGTTCGCATCTCCCCATTTGACTCTGCAGGAAAAAGGCATACCTCTTTTGCCGCTATAGATGCCACTCCTGAGCTAGAAAACGATATTAAAATCGAGATTCCTGATTCAGATGTAGAAGTACAAACAGCACGCTCAGGTGGCGCAGGTGGACAAAACGTCAACAAGGTGGAAACGGCCGTCATCCTTAAGCATAAACCTACAGGCATGGTCATTAAATGCACCCAGGAACGCTCTCAGCTACGTAACCGAGAGTTGGCGTGGGGAATCCTTAAGGCGCGTCTCTATCAAATAGAAGAAGATAAACAGAAGGCAAACGCTGACCGTGAATACTCCGAAAAAGGAGAGATCGGGTGGGGATCACAAATCCGCTCCTATGTCTTTCAGCCTTACCAAATGGTAAAAGACCTCAGAACCAGCCATGAAACAGGAAATATCCAAGCGGTTATGGACGGCGATATAGACGGGTTTATTGAAGCCAAATTACGTTCCTAAATGGATATCGATATCATCACACTCTTTCCTGATGTTTCGCTCGCCCCTCTGAGTGAAAGCATCATTCAGAGAGCGCAGACTAAAGGGCTAGTAAATATACGCGCGCATCAACTCCGAGATTGGGCAGAGGGTAACTATAAAAAAGTAGATGATTATCCCTATGGAGGAGGCGTAGGAATGGTCTTAAAACCTGAGCCTCTTTTTAAAGCGCATGGCGCCTTAAAAAGGGAGGGTACGCACACCATTCTTATGACTCCGCAGGGAAAGTCTCTGAAACAAGCAGATGCGATGCGGCTTTCGAAATCCTTCGCTCATATCATCATTCTTTGTGGTCATTATGAGGGAGTGGATCACCGAGTGGTAGAACAGCTAGTAGATGAGGAAATCAGCATCGGAGATTACATTCTGACAAACGGGGCGATTGCCGCCGCTGTTCTCATAGATTCTATCGTAAGACTGCTCCCAGGAGCACTTGGTGATGACGAGTCCAGTGTTGAGGAATCCTTCACTAATCCTAATCTCTTGGAATCACCTACTTATACGAAACCGGCGAGCTTCCGTGGATTAGAGGTGCCAGAGGTATTACTCTCTGGTCATCATGCAAAGATTGCTGAATGGAGAAAAAATCAGGCTTATGAACGCACTAAGAAAAATAGACCTGACCTCTCATAACTCAACGAGAGTAAATGAGATAGGCTTGTCACAATACTTCATGCGGTGCATAAGATTCACCTTGGTAATAACTTTTAACTTAAAACAGATATTTATAAAAATATGTGGAATAAGCTCAATTTCTGTCCATCTATATAAATAATAATCTACTTTTTAAAATGCTTCCTATAAGACGACACCTCATAATTCTAAGCTCCATATTTATTATGAGCCTATGCTCCTGCTCGGTTGACGAATGGAGAGCTCAAAAAACGCTCAATAATAAGGGAGTGGAAGACTTTTCTCTCTCCGCATTAAACCAAAAGATTTTAGAGAAAGATTCTGAAGTGGCGACTTTAATGATCCGCTCTGGCATCACAAAAGAATTCACAAAGGAAGAGAACGCGGAAGTCTTAAAGAACGCCATAGATACAGACCAAACAAGAATCATCTATGCCCTCATTCAAGCGGAAACACCCCTTCTCAATAAATCAAAGGCTACCGCGGTCCGCACGGCGATAGAAAGCAACCAGCTTGGAACTGCTAATGCCCTTTTGGCGAACGGCTTCCCTAAGGACATCGTCATGGAAAATAATGACTCCCCTATCTCATGGGCGGTGAAAGGGAAACGTGAAGCGATGTCGCGCCTCCTCCTCTCTCACGGATTCTCTCCAGATTCAGATGGAAATGCTGAGCAACCTCTAGAAATCGCTATCAGAGACTCCTCGCCATCTTGGCTCATTGGGCAACTTGTCCATCACGGCGCAAACACAAATTTCACCACAAAGAAAGATAGTCCGATATTACATGAGGCCATCGTAAACAGCCCGATAGAGGCTCTGATCCCCATCATAAAAGCTGAAACAGATCTCAGCGTTAAGGATATGGAAGGGAAAACAGCGCTCTTTAAAGCCGTCTCTACAGGCGAGCATTCTAAAGTAGAGCAACTCATCCTTTATGGCGCAGACTATAAAGCAATCGATGAACAAAAAAGGAACTACCTCCAGCTCACCCAGATATTTAGTGACGCCCCAGAAATCACCAATTACCTTATTACTAAAGGACTGGACCAAAATCACGTTAATAATGACGGACTAAATGCTCTTGATTTGGCTCTTGAATACAGCCGTCTAGAATCTGCAAAAGTTCTCATAAAAAATAAGGCTATTCCTACTTCGTCTACATTTGACCGGCTATATAATGCTAACAAGCAAGACTCAATAGGTCTTATGATTAAAGCAGGGCTTGTGAATGTCAATACCACCCTAACTACAGGGGACTCCATTCTTATTGATTCCATCAAGCGAGGTAGTAAGGAAATGGTTAGGGAGCTCATCCAGCAAGGCGCAGATGTAAACCTCCGAGCGATCGATAATGAACCACCACTTTCTTACGCTACCGCAGTGCAGGATTATGATTCTATGAAACTGCTCATTGATGCTGGAGCTGACGTGAATAACCCTTTCCAAACCCCCTGCCCTATTAGGTTTGAAGAAATCATTAAGACAGAGGGCGCGATTAAATGGTTTATTAATAGAGATCCAGGCATCACTCCTATCATGATGGCATGTGATCAAGGAGTCATTGAAAATGTCATCCTCCTCAGAGAAAATGGAGCAGAAAATAGCGGCTCTGCTAAATACCGTTTCTGGCCAGGAAACTTTGCAGCGCGAAGGGGGCTTACAAACATCGTCCAATATATGGTAGATGCAGAACCAGGAAACAGAGACCGAACCGTACTTGTGGACCTCTCACAACAAAGAGCTACCGTCTATAATAAAGATAAAGGTGTGGTAATGTCTTTTAGAATCTCAAGTGGCAAAAGTGGAAACAAGACCAAGACTGGAGAGTTCGTCGTCACTAATAAAAAGAGAAATCATGTATCCACACTTTACGACTCTGAAATGCCCTACTTCCAACGCCTCAGCTATGGAGATTTCGGCTTTCACACAGGATATGTGCCTGGATACCCAGCCTCCCACGGCTGTATTCGTTGCCCTGGTTCCTATGCATATAAGCTTTATAATTACTTGAAGGTAGGAGATGTAGTAAATATTCAGCAGTAACCACTGCTCGGATGGTAAAGACCTTTAGTAAAAAGCGTGTCATTTAGGTGCCAAAGTGCTACTAACTTTATATAATGGATTTTGGCTTACCTTGGCTTCGCTCAATAAATTCAGCGTTATGGCTGTGTATCTTATCGCTCACGCTTTCAAGTCATGCCCAAATTAATTCCAAACGCTTAGTTGATCCTATCCCCCGGGAAGTCAGCCTGATGTATCAAAAAGGAATTAATTACCTTATCACAAATCAAAGCTCAGATGGCACATGGAATGACTCTATGGGTAAAGAATCTGCCGTTGCAGCATGCTCTATTCTGGCTGTTCTTGCACAAGGTGAAGGCTTAACCTCCCCAAAAGTGAAAACCTTTATTAAAAGGGGATTAGATTATATCATTAGTAAGCAAGATACTGAATCTGGTTATATTGGAAACAGCATGTATAACCATGGTTTCTGCACGCTTGCTCTTGCGGAATGTTACGGGATCATCTCAGAGCCTCGACTATCCTCATCTCTAGATAGTGCGGTGAAGCTTATCCTCTCAGCGCAAGAAGGAAACCCTAAAAAGGCTTGGAGGTATAACCCCGAAAGCCTGGACGCGGACACCACTGTCACAGGGTGCCAATTAGTCGCTCTACTAGCCGCTAAAAATGCAGGCATTGGTGTTTCTGATGAGGCGATTAAAAACGGATTAGCATACCTCGAAACCTGTAGAAATAAGGAAGGAGCGTATGGCTACACTGATAGCAAATCAGGTAAACCCACCCTCACTGCGATCGCCCTACTCTGTCATTTCCTTGCCAAGAAGGAACCAAGTGATGAAACAGATAAGACACTCCAATACTTAGAAAAACGTATCAATTACCGAGACCAGCATTACCCATTTTACTTTGAGTATTATATGTCACAGGCTCTCTTCCAAGCCTCACCTGAGTCATGGGCAGACTGGAATAAAAAAAATATACGCTACTTAAAGATAATTCAAGCTCCAGATGGTAGCTGGAAAGGCAATCATGGGAAAGCTTACTGCACATCTGCTGCTCTTCTTTCGCTTGCTTTGAATTATCGATTTATGCCAATCTATGAGAGGTTTTAGATTCTATTTTTTCTTATTTCTTTTCTTAAACGTTCAGGCAGAAACGCACTTTTCCTGTAAGCTAAACTTTGATGGGGCACGCTATTTCCATGAAAGCCTTCGCTATGAAAATGAAGCCGAAACCATTTCGTTCACTAGGGTCGCCTTCTTTCTCAGTGAATTTGCCTTTGAAGGGGAAAGCGGAAAGAATTACCCTACAAAGGACTCTCCGTTCTACTATGAAGAGGAGAAAAAAAGAGCTTCTAAAATCCTCGCTACCCCCAATAAGTTTCCCGAGGAAATAACGGCTATCCATTTCTCCGTCGGACTCCCTCCAGAGCTAAACCTAGCAAACCCTAACTCTTTTCCGGCGAAGCACGCCCTGAACCCTAGCCTTAATAACCTACATTGGAGTCAAGAAACTGGTTATATCTTCATGGCTCTAGAGGGTATGCTCCGGGAAAAAGGAAAAGACAAGCTGGGTGGATATTCCCTACATTATGCAAACGCTCCAAATCTACTCCCTATTCGACTAGAGCTTCCTGAAAAAGCCCTTTCCTTAAATGGGGTAGCAGTCTCCCTTAATCTCGCCCAAGTGCTAAGGGGGATCAGCTTCTCACGTGATGGGTACACCACCCACTCCAAACCAAAGGACCCTATCACAGAGAAATTAAAGAGAAACCTCCCAAAATCCTTCATCATAGAAAAAATCAATGGAGACCTCCCCAACCTAATTTCAAAAAAAAGCACCCATCAAGAACCCCCTCTCTACCTCCCAAAAGAAAAAACACACCTTAAAGGATATCCCTTAAACATCGGAAAAAACCTCCCTATTCCACTTCTCCCCTCAGATACCCCCCTCTTCCAAACTCGTGTGGACTTAGGGGAAAAGCTTTTTCACGACCCTCTGCTGTCAAAAAATAATGCCATCTCCTGCATGCAATGCCACCAGCGAAAAGCTGCCTTTTCAGAAAATACGCCACTCTCTATAGGTCTGCACGGAAAAGAAGGCACAAGGAATTCGATGCCCCTCTTTAACCTCGCTTGGAAAAACGAATTCTTCTGGGATGGGCGCGCACCTTCCCTCCGGCAACAAGTTTTAGATCCCCTCATTGACGCCCATGAGATGGGGGAGGATCTAAAGACCCTAGAGAAAAAGCTCCAATCTACGAAAGCCTACCCTCCCCTTTTTGCTCAAGCCTTTGATAACTCAGAAGTAACCGCTGAAAAAATTGCCCTAGCGTTGGAAACCTTTCTCCTAACCCTTACAAGTCACAATTCTAAATTTGACCAAGCCACACAAGGATTCACTAGGCTATCCGACCAAGAAAAACGCGGCTTTCAACTCTTTATGACCGAATATGAGCCGCGGCTGGGGGCATACGGCGCGGACTGCTTTCACTGCCATGGGGGAGCCCTTTTCACAGATAATTCCTTCCATAATAATGGCTTAGGAGATCTATTAGACCTTGGGCGGTTTAACGCTACCCAGAGAGAGCTTGATAAAGGAAAATTTCAGACCCCATCACTCAGAAACATCGCCCTAACCGCTCCGTATATGCACGACGGGCGATTCCACACCCTCGAGGAAGTCGTCGCTCACTACACAGGAGGGCTTAAACGAAAAGGTTCACTCTCCCCATTAGATGCTAATCTCGCCAAACACGCCGGACCAGGCATCCCATTAAGTAAAGAAGATCAACTAGCATTAATAGAATTTCTTCACACTTTAACAGACCCTAAATTTAAGGATTAAATCCTTTTATCGCGTAAAAAGTGAATGCTCGTTATGCACTCTCGCCAGCGGCATTCCCTATTGCTTGATCTTCAGGTGGAAGAACCCCTATAAATCTCTTTTTATCAATCGATTTCATATAAGCTTCTAGAGGGGTTACCCATCCCTTCATAAGGACATCCCAGATAGAGTCATCCATGAACTGCATTCCTTCAGCTTTTCCACCTGTGATGACATCAGAAAGCTTTTGAGTGGCTCCTTCTCTAATAATCGCTGCTACCGCGGAGTTCGAGAAGAGAACTTCATGGACTGCCACACGACCCTTCTTATCACAACGTTTCATGAGAAGCTGAGCCACCACGCCTCTAAGAGAGCCAGCCAGCATAGCGCGGGCTTGAGATTGCTGGTTAGACGGAAAAACATCAATAATTCGATCTATCGTCTTTCGGGCATTATTCGTATGAAGCGTCCCGAACACCAGAAGACCTGTTTCTGCAGCCGTCAAGGCAAGGGCAATAGTCTCATAATCTCGCATTTCTCCCACCAGAACGATCTCTGCATCCTCACGCAGAACTGCGCGTAATCCTTGCGCAAAGGAGGTCGTCTGGATAGGCACCTCTCGCTGTGTAATCTTAGACTTCTTATTCTTATGTACGAACTCAATAGGCTCCTCAATCGTAATAATATGACGTGAGGTATTCTCGTTAATGTAGTCAATAATAGAAGCTAAAGTCGTAGATTTACCGGATCCTGTTGGTCCCGTTACAAGGACTAAGCCTGACCTCATGTGAGCAAAACGCTTTATGGCTTCAGGCACTCCAAGCTGCTCCATTGTCATAATATCATTGGGGATGAGTCGAAAGACTGCCCCTAATCCAAATTTTTGCTTCAGGTAATTACAACGAAAGCGCGATGACTCATCCATCTCATAAGCAAAGTCTAAATCTCCCTCTTCTAAATACTTCTCGAAGGCTTGAGAGTCACAAATCTCTGATAGTAGTTTTTTAAACGCCTCACCCGTTAATACAGGTTCACCCTCTATCTCAGAAATAGCTCCATGAATTCTTACTTTTGGCGGATATCCCTCTGCTAAATGAAGATCAGAACCATCATGTTCAACGAGGTAGTTAAAGTATCTATCTATTGCTGCCATCTTTTTAATCTTCAATATTAGCTAAGAGCTTCTCCATTTCCATCTGGTTTTCTGCTCTTCTCACCGCCTCCGCCTTAGAGATGACGCCTTCTAAAGCCCTTTGACATAAGGAGTCATCCATCGTCGTCATCCCTACATTTTTCCCCGTCTGCATCACTCCTGGAAGCATGTATGTCTTCCCCTCCCGGATCAGAGCGGCTACAGCTGTAGTATTAATAAGTATCTCATGAGTCGCTACCCGTCCTTCACCATCTTTCCTCGGAATGAGCTGTTGTGAAATAATCCCTCTGAGAGACTCCGCCACCATCACACGAATCTGGGCGCGCTGCTCGGTAGGGAACACATCTAAAATACGGTCTAAAGTTCGAGGCGCGTTTCCAGTATGCAGGGTTCCAAAAACAAGATGCCCTGTTTCAGCCGCTGTTAATGCCAATTGAATAGTGTCCAGCTCTCGCATCTCGCCGACAATGATAACATCAGGATCTTGGCGTAATGCCCCTCTTAAAGCTCTAGGGAATGACTCCGAGTGGTTATGAATTTCGCGTTGTGTTACGTGGCACCCCCTGCACTCATATACAAATTCTATAGGGTCCTCTAAAGTGAGAATATGGTCTTCTCTATCCGCATTTACGTAATCCACTATCGCCGCCATAGTAGTGGATTTCCCTGTTCCTACTGCTCCAGTCACAAGAATCAGCCCGTTCTGATACTTTGTTAAAGGAATGATCGTTTCCTCAGGAAGCCCTAGTTCCTTCATTTGCTTAATCTCACTTTTGATGATCCGCGCGATGATATCTATTCCTAAGCGCGTCTTAGCGACTTGCACCCGATACCGTCCAGCTTCATTTTGATGGGAAAAGTCTACATCTCCTTGCAGCTCTAATACTTCTAGTTGGCGAGGAGTAATAAAGCTATGCACCAGCTTCCAGACGTCATCTTCCATAAGAGGTGGGTGATCCTCCCAAATTGGTGCTATCTGCCCGACACGACGCCAAGCGGGAGGGTAAGCTGTGGAGAGGTGAACGTCAGAAGCATCATATTCTACTCCTAGAGATAGATACCCATCAACGTGATCAAGAACTTGGTGCTCAGACATGCAAATAAAAGACTAATTCGGAATATTCTGCCAATCAGGAGATGCCTTGCCAAACTCTTTTTAGCTCTTTCTCTAAGGTTGCCTCATTTGAAAAACACCGTAGAGAAGCTTTCTAAGCTTCTTATTCTTGGGTCTTAATGACCCTCAGTTCGATCTGCCTTTACTTATTTCTCATCATCAGGAGAGACTGCATCGATGAAAAAGTGAAAAACTCTTTGCGTCTTCTCATCTTTGTCCGAATATAACATGAAATGGATTCAGAAGCACTCAGCATGCCTAGTAAAGGCGCATACATGCCCTACCCTGTCTCAACGCTCAGTCCGAGGATCGTGCCCAATGATCTGACGAACTTTAAGACACGAGGCATCAGTAAGGTGGAGCGTGAGCTAGAGCAAAAACTCATCGAGATGCGCGAGCAATATATCCGCACCATTGATCAATTTAATTGGAATAAGTTACTCTACGAGGCGGAGATTAACTTTGAGCCAGTCATCGGCCAAACGTATCACCTCTATGAAATAAGAGGGAAATACGCTCTCTCAATGATTCCGCCAGATGAATGGATGCATCCTCACATGGGGACTTTTAGACTTAATGCCGATCAGCAATGGGAGTCTATAACTCTCAACCCTAATATTGACAGGGAATTACTCTTTGGAACGAAAGGGTAAAGTGCATTTAACTTGTGATCTCTAAATTTTTTTGAGACAAATCGTCCTACATACTTTTCTAAAAAGACAGAAACCATTATGATAACATTACAAATTTTCAATATCATCAGCATGATGAGAGGCGGCTATGACATGAAATACATGATCCTTCTTGGTGCCTGTTCCGTCATCAGTATGGTAGTAAGTGGCGTTCTTAAATCTCGTTTCAAAAAGTTTTCTCAAATTCCCGTGAGTCTCTCTGGTGCAGAGATCGCGCATAAAATGTTACAGGACTCAGGGATTAATGACGTTAAAATCATCAGCACGCCTGGTCGACTTACTGATCATTACAACCCTGCAAATAAAACCGTTAATCTTTCTGAGGCTGTTTACGCTGAGCGTAATGCGGCGGCAGCGGCAGTTGCAGCTCATGAAGTAGGTCATGCAATCCAGCACGCAAAATCATACACCTGGCTAAAGATGCGTTCCAGCATGGTCCCTGTCTTAAAGATTGGATCTGGCATGTCTCCATTCCTTATCATGATAGGACTAGGGATGATGACGGCACAAGCAATGGGAGGCATGGGGAATACTATTGCGATGCTAGGGATTGCCCTTTTTGGTTTATCCACCCTCTTTGCTTTTGTTACACTACCAGTAGAGTTTGATGCTTCAAACCGCGCTATGCAGTGGATTCAAAGCTCTGGCGTAATGGGAACTATGGAACGCTCAAAAGCTCGCAGTGCCCTTAATGCAGCAGCTATGACGTACGTAGTGGCTGCCCTTACCTCTCTTGCTCAACTCGTTTATTGGATTATGAAATTCAATTCTCGTAGATGAATAAGCGAGGCTTGTTAAACGCTTAAGTTCATTTCAATCTTGCAATAGAGAAGACCTGTCTGCAATGGTCACAGTCTAATTTATTGAAATGAGTTTACCGCACATAGCCATCGTAGGCGCAACTGGCGCTGTAGGAATTGAGATACTAAGCTGTCTTGAAGAGCGTAATTTCCAAGCAGCATCTGTCACACTTCTTGCCTCTGCTAGGTCAGCCGGTAAGAAGCTAAACTACAACGGAGAAGAACTAACGGTTAAAGAGCTAACCCATGACGCGTTTACAGGAATAGACATTGCGCTCTTCAGCGCTGGTGGTGGCATTTCTGAAGAGTTTGCGCCGTCTGCCGCTAAAGCAGGCGCAACTGTAATCGATAACTCATCCGCCTTTCGCATGGATGAGGGTGTCCCTCTAGTTGTTCCTGAGATCAATCCAGAAGCGGTGAAGCATATTCCAAAAGGTATAATCGCCAATCCTAATTGCACTACCATCATCTCACTCATGGGGCTTTTCCCTCTGCATAAAGCATTCGGACTGAAAAGCATTATAGCATCTTCCTATCAAGCGGTATCAGGAAGTGGTGCGGCAGGGATTGCAGAGCTAGAAAATCAATGTAAAGCTCTAAGTAATGGTGAAGAGGTTAAATCGGCAGTTTACCCTAAGCAAATAGCTTTTAACGTCATCCCGCATGTAGATGTTTTCCAAGAAGGTGGATACACTAAGGAAGAATGGAAAATGCTTAATGAAGGACGCAAAATCCTAGGGCTTTCAGACCTAAAAGTTACCTGTACCTGCGTACGCGTTCCCGTTTATCGCTCACATTCCGTGAGTATCACTGCTCAGTTCGAGAAGCCAATCACTGTTGAGGCAGCGAAAGCAGCTTACACAGATGAATTTAAGGGCATCAGGCTTTGTGATGATCCTGAAACCGAACTCTATCCAACGCCATTAGACACGACACTAAAGGATGATTGCCTCGTGGGACGTATTCGTAAAGACATGGTCATTGAGAATGCCCTCGCGCTCTGGGTGGTAGGAGACCAAGTGAAGAAAGGCGCTGCCCTTAATGCGGTCCAAATCGCTGAGATTCTTTAATTTTAAGTGTGCGGAGAAGTTATTCGCGATGCTAAAACCATGTCAGACTTAAAACCATATTTAAAGGAGCTCGTTTCAGATATAGACGCGAGACTTGACGTATTCCTTCCCGCAGAAGGAACCGCGCCAGAGACTATTCATAAGGCGATGCGCTATAGCATCTTTGCTGGCGGTAAGCGCTTGCGCCCCGTTTTAACCTTAGCAGCGGCTGAAGCAATAGGAGCCAACCGTGAAGTCGCTCTTCCATGCGCTTGCGCAGTGGAAGCGATGCATACTTACTCACTTATCCATGACGATCTCCCAGCTATGGATGATGATGATTTACGTAGAGGCCGCCCGACTAATCATAAGGTTTTCGGTGATGCCATCGCCATTCTCGCAGGCGATGCCCTCCTAAACGAATCTTTCCTGATGCTTTCTCATGTGGAAGCAACCAGCCGATACACAGGGATTGATTTCATTAAAGAGCTCGCCACCGCTGGAAACAGTATCCACCTCATCGGCGGGCAAGTTATGGACATAGAAGCGGAAGGAAAAACCATTTCTAGAGAAGCTCTAGCACGTATCCATGATACGAAGACTGCAGCACTACTTACTTCTTCCATCCGACTCGGTGCTATGGCTGCTGATGCATCACCCATTCAGCTCTCATGCTTAAGTAGGTTCGGACGAGCTACAGGTCATGCCTTCCAAGTAATTGATGATATTCTAGACGTGACCGCAGATACAGAAACCCTAGGAAAAACAGCAGGTAAAGATCTAGTGGCTGAGAAGTCCACCTACCCATCATTACTAGGGCTTGATGGGGCTAAGAAAGAAGCTCAGCGTCTAACCCAAGAGGCTCTTCAAGCGCTAGATGAGCTTGATGGCGATGCAACAAGACTTCGTCAGATAGCCGATTACTTACTTAAGAGAGAATATTAGCGCCTTTTCCTTCCTGATAACAACATAAGGAATCCTAGTGCATTGAGAAGTGGTGTCGAAGGTTCAGGAATACTTAACCTCAGAGCGTATAGGTGTTGATCCATACCACCTCCGTTGTCCGCAATAAGTAAGAGGCTGCGGGTGCCATCATTTAATGTTTCACCCAAAGATAAACCTTCAAAATTGTGCGTAGCCACACTCCCCATGTCTTGTTCCCATAGTAAGGTTTTTCCCGCTTTTACGTAGCCACCGTTGTCTAAATCTGAAATATTGCTCACTTCTGTGGCAGATGAGAAATCAACTTGATAGATACGATTCCTATAGGTCGGGATAACACCGATACCTAGAGCTCTCTCCAGCACCAATAAATCTCCATTCGGCAAACTTAATAAATCACTTACCCCGCTTGTTTCAGACATTATAAAGGGGCTATCTTGACCGTATGAATCCGCCTCGTAAACAAATTGCATGGAGGTGCCAAAATCCAAATCTAAATGAAACAGCCTCACTAAACTTCCACTAGAAGCTGTAGATAATGCGCTTTCATTAGCTAAAGATTGCTCAGTAGATGACCATAAAGATCTATTATTAAGCGTTAAAGATTCCAGCCCTAAATTATTACGATTATTTAGCACTACGGCAGGTAACGGTACAGATTGTATTTGCCCACCAGTAACAGAATTAAATTCTCTGATTGCTCCACCACTAGGAAATTGCCCTTCATCAGAGACGAAAAACGAGTTGTTTATAGGATTATATGCTACCCCCTCTGCATCAAATCCATTACTAAGGCTCACATTAGAGCCCACCGCTGCAGAATTAACTACCCCAGTATTTGAATCAACATTTACAGATAATGAGTGAATTCTAGGAGAGTTATTTTCATCACTAATGGCATAGAAATTATTTCCAGACTCCCATGTGAGACCGCTCAGGCCAGTAGCATTACCAGAGAAATTAAAAATCCCCTGCCCTGGGTCAAATATAGAAACTTGGCTATAAAGTTGAGGGCTCATCACCAGCAATAATGTAAATAATTTCACCACCTATGACGTTTGACTTTTATATCTAAATAGTCAAACTTTCCCTCTTGAACCTTAACAATGACTTTCTCAGTGGCAGACTAGGTATTCTTTACCTCGTCTCTGGTCCATCAGGCTCTGGAAAAACTACTTTATGCAGACGCGCCTCTGCCGACGGCCTCGCGGAGTTTGCGGTTTCTGCTACCACGCGCTCACCCAGAGCGGGTGAGGCAGACGGTGATTCATATCACTTCTTGAGTGCCGATGAATTTCAGAAAAAAATCACGGAGAAGGCTTTTATCGAACACGCAGAAGTCCATGGAAACTTTTATGGGACATTGAAGTCGGAGGTCATTGAACGGCTAGAATCTGGAATCGACATCGTGATGGACATTGATGTCCAAGGCGCGGATATTATCCGTGGTTTACCTGAGGAGCTTTTACAAAAATGTCTCGTGGATCTTTTTGTTATGCCACCAAGCGCGGATGAGTTAGAAAGCCGTCTTCGTAACCGTGATACCGACTCCGAGCAGGTTATCCAACTGCGTTTAAAAAATTCCCTAAAGGAAATGTCTCAGTGGGATAAATACTCTTACCGACTCATTTCTTCTGATAAAGAGTTGGACTACCAAGTATTTAAGAACATTCTCCTCTCAGAAAGGTGTAAGGTCTCTCGTTTTAAGTAGCTCCTTGCGCTTACTTGGACTCATTTAAAAACCAATCGTATGGCATATAGTCATAGGACTTCAGTGGAGGGAGACTACGATAGAATCTCACCCAATTAGCTGTCTTACCTTTTCCTCCGAAGTCTTCCGCATACCAATCGAAGATTTTAGAAAACATCGCAGTTTCATCTCTCTTTTGATGTCTCAAGTATTCTTAATATTCCAATTTTTATAATAGAACTTATGAAGCTTGTCTGGATGGACTCCCATAGAAAAGAGTAAGAGCATTCCCATGTTAGAGAGCGAGACTTGCCACCAGGAACCGAAACGGCGCCTTCTCCTATCTGAACTGTTAATGGGAGGGTCAATCAGAGTCACCTTCATGGAGCGACGTAACCGCTGAGAAAACTCTACATCTTCCATGAGCTTAAACGGTTTAAAGCCTCCTATTTTCTCAAAGAGCTCACGTCTTATAAAAACCGATTGATCACCTAAGAGGTTTCCCCAGCGCTGATTAAACCAACGGACGAGGGGATCAAGGCATTTTAACGATCCGTGCCGCTCATCAAGTGCACGATGAAAGGCTCCTGCCTCTCCTCCTTTTTCAGTGAATAGAAATAACGAGTCCATATGAGCGGGTGTTAAATCCGTGTCGCAATGGTGAAATAAAAGCATTTCTCCGTGAGCGAGAGCTGCTCCCTCATTCATTTGGTTCCCGCGCCCTATTTCCGCACACTCTACCACTCTCAGCATATCTCCATTGACGCGGCTGACCCGCTCTTCCCATCCGACGGGAGGACACGCCATCGCAATAATCCATTCCACTCCAAAATACGGGAGAAGTCCCTCCACTATAGAAAGAGCATTCTCTAGGTCTTCTTTCCAGCAGGGAATAACAACAGTCAGCTTTGAATCCATCAAATTTATTACTCAAATAATTTACCTCTTTATTTATCAAAGTTAAAGGGATAACTTCTCCTTATCATGAGTAATATCGTTTTAGGTATCACAGGCTCCATAGCAGCATATAAGGCAGCTGACCTAACCTCTAGATTAGTCAAAGAAGGGCATGAGGTGCATTGTGTCATGTCCCGCTCCGCTACCGAATTCATCACGCCTCTGACTCTTCAAACTCTATCAAGAAATCCTGTCTTAGTCTCTCTGCAAGACGAGAAAGACTCTTGGAAGCCTGGACACATTGCTCTTGCCGATAATGCTGACCTCATGCTCATTGCCCCAGCGACCGCTAACATTCTTGGCCTCATGGCGAATGGGCTCGCTCCAGACCCAATGACCAGTATTTACCTCGCCACAAAGGCTCCTGTTCTTATTGCACCAGCCATGAACGGAAAGATGTGGCATCACAAGGCAACACAAAGAAACGTAGCTCAACTCAAAGAAGACGGATGCGCATTCATCGGACCTGAAGAAGAAGGCATGCTCGCCTGTGGGTATGAAGGAGCAGGACGACTCTGGGCGGTAGAAAGTATTATAGAGGAAGTGAAAACACTTCTTGCTTGACCTTATAAAATGGTCGGAATGACAGGATTCGAACCTGCGATTCAGATTTAAGGCTTTTTATACGTCCCTACAAGTCATGGTAAATCATGCAAACCCTTTACCTATATCACATTTAGCTTTACAGTGACCCACTGTGATTGTCTTATACCTGTTACAAGTATAGTTACAATAGATATGGCTAGCGTATATAAATATAAGAATTCTAAATACTGGATCGCTGCTTTTCGTGATGACCAGCAGAAGAGGAAAAACCGCTCTACTAAAGTTCTTAACCTCGAGAGGCATAAAAAACAGGCAGAGAGAATTGCAGAAGAATTTGAATCGGTGGCGAGAAAGCAAAAAGGTGCGCTCCATGTAAAAGAGACCCTCTCTCAGTTATTGCGAGATTCTGGACTAAGCTCAGGTGAGGAATTACTTTCATGTTCTGTAAAAGAATATTGCGAAAAGTTCATTGAGATTAAAGCATCCGAGAAAGGCTCCTCCACTGTTTCATCATACAGCGTTAGTTTTAGAAACTTGTGCGACTTCTTAGGAGATAGAGCCAACTCACCACTGGAAGGAATTAGCACTCTCGATTTAAAACTATTTAGAAAACATCTAATCAGCAACTATGCAGGAAAGACCGTCTCTCGTAAGCTAAAGGCAGTTAAGAGTATGTTCACAGAAGCTCATGCCGATGGGTATAATCTCGTAAACCCAGCTCATAAGCTAGATGTATCTAACCCCGATGCGAATAATACGGGAAGTAATACAAAGCGACCTTTCACTATTGATGAGATAAAGCTCCTTATACAGAACGCCACCGAGGAATGGCGAAGCATGATTTACTTCGGACTCTACACGGGGCAACGGCTCGGAGACCTCGCCACCCTCAGATGGAGCAACCTTGATTTACAGAATCGCCTATTCCGAATCAGCACCAATAAGACAGGAAAGATAATTAAAATACCTTTCTCTGAAACTCTTGAGAATCATATTCTCACCCTAGATGCTCCAGATGACCCGCAAGCATACGTTCACCCCGTTTTAGGCGAGCAGTATAGCAAGAAAGGATCAAACGCTATCAGCAATCAATTTGGCAGGTTATTAGCAGATTGTGGGCTACGGGAACCAGTAAGCCATGATAACAAAGGAAAAGGGCGTGAAGGGCGCAGGGAGGTTAAAGGAGTAGGTTTTCACAACCTCCGAGTAACAGCGATCACCCTTTTACATGAAGCGGGCATTCCACAAGCTACAGTTCAAGACTGGGTAGGACATGAAAGCGAAGATGTTCACCGCCTTTATGTTAAGATGGGAGACGAGCAATCTCAAAAAGCTTCTAACGCATTACCTAAGATATGAGCGACAACTTCGATATCACAGCTAAAATAAAAGAGCTGGAAAAGAAAAACGCTAAATTCCTTCCTACTCAAAAGGAAATCAATAACGCTATACATTCAGACTACTTAGGAATACCCATCATTGAAAGGAAGCCGCCCTTTAGATATAAAATATTAGCCGACAGGTTTATTAAAGAATACCGAAATCCTCTCGCTGTTCAAAAACGCTCTTTGGTTATATATGGAGGAAAGCGATTAAAAATTGATCAAATTCATTTTATGCAATTAGCAGAACAGGTTAGAAAACAATCTGAATCATTAGAAGTATATAAAAATTTCCCTGCACTATTACCATACGTTGAAAAAGAGCTGAAATACACAACGGAACAAATTGGGACATTGGTCGCTAAAGAGCTAGTAAGTGGCAACTTGGAAAACTTCATCAAGTGTCTAAAAATCGAGATCAAAATTTTAGAGCCTGGAACTATTAGAGAGCGTGTTTTGCACGCATATATAAAGTTATCTGCTAAACATTACACTGAAACTCAAAGCCAACTATCTAAAGAAGCACGCATTATATTTTTAGACGACATAAGAGATTATATATTCCAGAATGGCTACAAAAGTGACATTAGGGGATTTAATTCTGCAGTTTCAGAAATGGGACTCCGAGGGCTTCCAAACGATGTGACAGAGATGAGGTCGATTCTAGAGAAGACTTAATTACCCCAATAAGTCTTCCTGCCGCCCGCTTAACGAATCACTGTGCGTTTGCCATAGTCATTACATGGCACAGAAAAACCATGTAGACAAAAAGACGGACTGGCTCAGATTGCCAGAAGCAGTAGAGCAAAGTAAACTTAATAAGAATGTCTTATATGACCTCATTAACACGGGGGAAGTAAAGTCATCACTAATTAAACGTAGAGGATCGACCAGAGGCATTCGCCTTATTAGCAGACCCAGCTTAAACGCATACATAGAATCTCAAGCTACTAACTAATGAAAACGAGCCAGACCCAAAAGGGAAAGGCTCGTTGTGAGAATTCGATTGAGAGAAAGAATTTCACACGTAGTCTACATTCAGATCAGCGAGTCACGCAAGCCATTTGTCGCGTATGTAGCAGACCCCTTGATAGCTCGATGCACATTAGATGTATCGTTACCGAAAGGAATGAAGCGACCGTAGACCCCGCTTTAGTAGCAGAATTTACAGAGATATTTTCTAAGACCAGCCCACAGGAGGAAATAGGCTATTTATCGCAAGATCAGATAGAAGCGTTTCAGAAAGAGCAGGAACTAGCCGAGATCGCTGACGAGGACGATATGGCGGAGCTGTTAAGACAAATGAAATCATGAAATTTGATAACTCATTTATCACGGAGCTAAAACAACAGCTCCCGCAATACCTCCGAAATCTACACGGTAATAAAATCAAAAGTGATCGTGGCGATTTTATGCAGTTGCTTTGCCCTTACCATGAAGAAAAGACCGCCTCATTTAATTTGAACATTAAGGAAGGTAAGCCCCTTTTTAAATGTTACGGATGCGGACGTGGTGGAGATATTATCAGTTGCGCCAAGCTAGATGCAAATACAGATAACTTCCCAGATGCAGTAAAATACGCTTGCGGAGTTTTAAGTATCACTTGCCCAGAACCCACCAAACCTCAGACTAAAGAAGAACGTGAAGAATTAAACAGAAAGCTTGCGGAGAACCGAAAGGCTCAGGCTCAGAGAGATAAAGAAAAAGCTGTCACTCAAAAACGAGTAAAACACCTGCAGGAGCAATTACCAAAAATCCTTAATTCATACAAAAACGAATATTGGAGGGAGGAATTGCACGCCGAACTTTTATCATTCAATGATGACCCAGAGCTAGATGCACACGCCTTTATAGCAGGACTCTTTCCAGATCAATCTACTATTTGGTGCGGAGACGTTAAAGACTCAGGCAGCGAAAAACATTCTAAGCATTTCAGACCCGCAAATGAGTGGAGAGAGATTATTGAAAGCAGAAAATATATACCTGCTAGAATATGCCCTTCCACCTTTCAGAGCGGTATTCACCATAGATCAAAAGACTTCGCCCTAGACTGGAAATATATCTGTATCGAAGGTGACGAACTAATCGGACATAAGGCAACCACAGTCGAAGAGCAGGAGGAGAACAAGCACCTCAATTACTGCCTCGCTAAGTTTTGCCGAGAAGTCTTAGGAATGAAACTTGTTGCCGTCATAGACACTGGAGGCAAGAGCCTTCACTTGTGGTTTGTGATGCCTCCATCCGAGGACTTCAATCTACTTTGCCAGATAGCGGACGGGATCGGAGTCGATACCGCCACCCTCACTAATCCAGTTGCGCCGTTACGACTGCCAAACTGCATCCACAATAAGACTAAAAAGAGAGCATCACTTTTGATGTTTAACCCACCAATCGCAGAACCATTTTTCCAATAATAACTATGACACAAATTTCTAAATTCATTGACCAGATAGATAATCAAATCGCCACCGAAGAAGCCCAAGAAAAAGCCTCGCTCATTAAATCCTCTAAGACCTTAGGGGAATTTGCCAGAGACTTACTTTCAAGAGTGCAAGAAGCCGATTGGCAGGAGCTATCCCAAGAACACTTAAAGAAGAAGCTACTCACAGCAACGGACAAAGCGGGAGAGCAAAAGGAGCGGAAACCCAGAGAAAAGGAATCCATTGTAATCATAGCGGAGGAGTTTAAGAAAATACTTGGAGAGTATGGCGGAGGAATCTCCAAGCTCGACGGAAAACTTCATCTCTACATGGGGAGTCATTGGCAACCTATTGAGAGTGAAGAGGTGCAGATTTTCATGGGCGAATTTGCCGAAAAGCTAGGGCATGATACCACGGAGTCGAAAATCTACCTTTATCGTGAAAAGTTAGAAAAGCAACTGCACCAAGCAAGCCGAAGAGTAAAACGAGACCCTTCAAAAGTGGTTGTAAACTTTCTCAATGGCACGCTTCACATTTCAGACTCAGGACATGAAATGAAACCTCACAATCTAAAGGATGGAATCACCTACCGCTTAGAGTTTGATTACTCTTCATATTGCGAAGCCCCTGTATTTCAATCATACCTTGATCGAGTCTTACCTGATAAGGAATCTCAAACTGTATTAGCAGAGTTTCTAGGCTGGATATTCCTTCGAGACTTAAAGCTCGAAAAAATGCTCGTTCTACTTGGGGACGGACACAATGGGAAATCCGTTCTCTTTGACGTAATCAATGCCCTCTTAGGTGAAGAGAATGTTTCCAGTGTAGGGCTAGGCTCATTCAATAAACCAGAGCGGAGAACAGCCCTCTTAGGAAAGCTTCTAAACTACGGCTCAGAAATTAGCGGGAATGTCTCACCTGACACTCTGAAACAAATGGCATCAGGTGAAAAGGTAGAGTTTCGCAGACTCTATGGAGATAACTTCACCAGTGATAACTATGCCCGACTTGCATTCAATGCTAACACCCTTCCAAGCGAGACAGAAATGACTAGGGGTTATTTCAGACGCTTTCTTATTCTTCCATTCGAGCAGGTAATCAGTGACGAAGAGAAAGACCCAGACCTTGCCAGTAAGATTATCGAAAGTGAACTTTGCGGAGTAATGAATTGGATTCTAGCAGGTGCAGACCGTTTGCGTAAAACTCGTAAATTCAGTAAGTGCGCCAAGTCCGACAGGTGCCTTTCCAAGTATCAGGAAGAATCGAACACCGTCGCGCTCTACGCAGAGGAATCAAATATCGAAGCCGATACCGCAGGTGAAGGAGTAGCAGAAAAAGAACTCTATCAAGAATACCGCTTAGGTTACTGTATCCCTCTAGGACATAAGCCATGTAGTTTTAAGACATTCAAAGAGCGAATGGCACAGCTTGGATTTATAAGGGATAATGCCAACCGCAACAAAAAGTGGATGTGGCTCATTAAAAGAGTCTCAAGCTTCTAGTGCGTGAAAAGCGGTAAATGCGGAGGGCTAAAAAATACCCCTAAATAAATTTCCTAGATTCTCCATTAAGGAAAAAAATTTACCCCTTTTATTTTAAGCACCGCATTTACCGTTTTTACCGCAATTTAAAAAAACAACTAATCAATAAATATGAACAAAGAAAACCAATACACAGTAACGATGACAGAAGCAGAACACGAAAACGAAATGAAACATGACTTACTCCCAGAAATGGAGAGGCAACTTACAGACAAGCACCACTATGATTTAAGAAAACAATACCTCCAAGCTTGTGAGGCGACAGGCTGCATCACGCTTAATGGGCAGGGAATCAGACGATTCTTTGCAGATCACCAAGGATTCACTGATAATATTCAGCTCTTTGTAGCTTGGATGCTCGCTCACCATAAAGCCGAACCCGAGGATATTGAATTTTCAGAGGAAGGAATATCCATTTACGGGATGTTAGCGACGAAGGTGTATGCCGACCTTTCTCTAGTAGCAGAGACTTGTGAAGCTACAGAAGCTTTAAGAAGTTTATTCCCGCTTATGGAAGATGGAAGCATTGCCGACAAGATCCATATAACCAAGAACCAGAAAGCCGTAGCGTAAACGGAAAGTATATTCTCGAACCTTTAAGCCGTCCTTTAGAAATAAGGG
>CALLLS010000018.1 GCA_938008215.1 uncultured Verrucomicrobiales bacterium
TGGGGAGTGCCGCTTCCGGTCTTCTTTGATGAACACGGAGAGCCGGTGGTAAGTGTAGAAATCGCGGAGAAGGTCGCTGACCTCGTAGAAAAAGAGGGCACTAACGTCTGGTTCACCATGTCAGATGAAGAAATCACGAAGGTGCTGGACCTCCCAAGCACCTATAAGAAAGGGAAAGACACTCTAGATGTTTGGATAGACTCTGGTTCCTCGCACGTTTCTGTTCTGGACACCCACCCAGAGCTCTACGCCCCAGCAGACCTCTACCTAGAAGCGACGGATCAACACCGTGGCTGGTTCCAATCCTCGCTCATGCTCTCATGCGCAGTGCGTGATAAAGCACCCTACAAGACCGTCATGACGCACGGGTTCGTCGTCAACCAAGACGGCTCAAAAATCTCTAAGTCTAAGCAAGGCGAGAAAGGAAAAGACGGAAAACCGAAGAAGGTAAAACCGACCGAGGCATCCTACTTCTATGAGAAATACGGAGCGGATATTCTCCGCCTCTGGGTGAGTTCTGTGGACTGGCAAGACTCTGTGCCGTTTGGAGAAGATCTCTTTAAACAAATCACAGATCCATATCGCCGTATCCGAAACACCTTTAAGATCCTCCTCGGGAACCTGAACGGGTTTGAGATGGAGAAAGACGCCCTACCGCTCTCAGAAATCACCGCAGATAAGGCGGAGACCCTTATAGACCGCTGGATCTTAGAACGGCTCAATACCGTGATCACTGAGGCGAAGGCTGGCTACGCCGCCTATGATTTCCGTAAAGTCTTCACCACCATTAACCAGTTCGTGACCGCAGACCTCTCCGCGATCTACATTGAGACTACTAAAGACCGCGTGTATTGTGATGCGAAGGACTCCGTGCGCCGTCGTGCCACTCTTACTGCCATGCACCACATCTTCGAGTCACTCGTTAGACTTCTAGCACCAGTTCTCTCCTACACCGCTGAAGAAGCCTGGGAGCACGCTGGGCATGACCTAAAGGACGACTCCATCCACCTCCAAACCTTCCCTGAGCCTCTCGCCCTCGGTGCAGAGCAAGCGCAGGATAAAGTAGCGGAGCTTCTCAAGATTCGTGGCGTTATCCAAACCGCTAACGAGGCAAAAGTGCAGGCAAAAGAGTTCACCAAGAACAACGAAGCCGCCGTCAAGCTCACCCTTCCAGAAAACACGGAGCATAAGGAATTACTCTCCGCGCGTGAGTTCTACACGGAGTTCTTCATCATCGCAGATTTAGACCTCCAATCAGGATCAGAAACCGCTGCTACCTCTGTGAAAACGACTAACGAGATGTGCCCACGATGCCGACGCTATGAGCCAAGCAATAACGCCGAGCACCTCTGCGTAAGGTGTGAGCCATTAGTGTAAGCTAGAAGAGATGACGCCGCCTTATCCGTAACTGGGTGGCTTCATCATTCCTCCATCACATAACACGACATTTTTTATAAGCGGAGGATTCATAGAATCCTCCCTACAGCTTCGCCATATAATACAAGCAAACTGGGTAGGGCGGTTTTGATAAAACCGCCGTTTCTAAGGGAGGCTTTACACTAGTGCGTTTTTTAGCGTGTAGTGTGAAGAGAAAAGCAAAGTCTGTTGATACTTGTTAATCTGGTAAAGACATGATCTATTCACTCTAATATGGCTGATTCACAACAACCTCAGAGACACTCCAGCAGTAGTGCACGAGGGAAAAAGAAGGTGAAATCTAAGCCTCTTCAGAATAAGAAGCGGAAGCTTCAGAAGTTTAAGGGCACTCCAATCCCTCGCGGTAAGAAGCCTAAGAAGTATTAGTCCTTACTGGATCGTCACTTTACATCCTGGACGGAGGAAGTTAGGGATTTTCACGACATCCCAGTTAGACATGCGAATACAACCAGAACTCTTTGCTCTCCCTATGGTATCGGGATCATTGGTTCCATGAATTCCTACAGACCTCGCAGAAAGCCCATTCCAGATAATACCTACTGGGTTATTGGGTCCTGGAGGCACATCAATGGCATCCTTATCGCTTGATCTTCCAGTGCCTTTGAGAACCTTGGGATCATAGCGCCAAGTGGGAAAGGTGATGCAGTTTCTCACTTCCCATTCACCGTATTTGATTTGATCCGCTCTGCCTGGGGTAATAGGAAAGAAGGCGATGAGTGTAGCCGATGCACTATCGTGGTCAGGATTTTCTCTTTTAAAGATATGCATGACGTTCTTCTTGGTATCGATTACAGCGAAGTTGTTCATGATTGTCTCCTCTTGATTATAGCGCCTATTCTCTACATCTTCGATCTGAAACGGGCGCACATTGGGAACGACCAAGGCTTTACCTGTTGTTAGATTATTAATCTTAGATTTTCCATTTAGCCGAGTAAGAACCTTTGTCGAGGTGTGGTATCTCTCTGCCATAAATTCGGCGTAGCTTCTATACAGAGCCTTATTGTGCTCAGCTAATTCTGAATACTTCCATGGTAACTTATGATTTATGAACCGCTTAGCAAGAGAGGGGACTTCCGCAGTTACATAAGGTAAGTTTTTATGTCTGAAGGCGTGTTTTAGACCAAGAGCGAGTGATGAGTCTTCAGGTTCTCCGATAGTGCGATAATATGCTTTTAAAGCTTCTTTAGAAAAGCGACCTAGCGCGCCATCTAGCACACCTGGACCATAGTTCAGCTCATCTAGATAGATTTGGAGAAGGAGCTGTTCTTCTTGGCTTGGTTTTTCAGCACTTGTTGGTGACGCCCTTTGATTTGGATACCAAACAATGTGAGTATAGTCTTTTTCAATAGTTGGCATCACGACAATAGCCTCCGCAACCTTGCACCCGAGGATGAAAGACGTAATAACGAGAAACTTAATTGTTAGCATACCTTAATGACTAAGAATAGTTTACTATGTTTTCTATTCACTATACAGGTTAATTTTTGATGATACGGTCATTCTTGTGCAAGAGCGACGGGACACAGCATTTCTGCTTAGAACATATGATTTAAGCGAAACAAGCTTGATCGTGCATTGGTTTGGTAAGAGGTCTGGTATCGTTAAGACAACCGTGAAAGGAGCGAAAGGGAAGAAGAGCGCCTATGCTGGTAAGTTAGAGCTTTTTTCCATGTGTGAAATTCAGATCATGTATAAAAATACGGCTTCTGATCTTCATTCTCTTATAGGAGTTGAGATGTTAGGCCACATGAGCGGTATACGAACCTCTTACCAGAAGCTTTTGGTCGCATCTTACTTTAGTAGCCTATTAGAATATTGGTTAAATCCAGAGCAAGAGGCATCTGATATTTATGACCTTTTTCTACGTGCCTTAGATTACATTGAGCAAAAGGAGGTTGCTTGGAAAGGAGTCACTCATTTTGAGAAGGAGCTTTCGCGGCTTCTTGGGTATTCTACTTTAAAAATTGAAGTGCAAAAAATCTATAGGGAGTCTCCAAGGTCTCTAGAACTCCGTAATAAGCTGGAAGTGCAATTAAGGGGTAAATTGAAGAAAGGCTAAATTATAGAGTTTAGCTCTCTTTCTTTTTCTCTCTCTTGATTGCTGCTTTAAGCGCCTTCTTAGCTTCTTTAGATCGCTTTTTCCATGCTTTCTCGTCTTCACTTGTCCGAGGCAAAACAATATCCAAAGCGTGTATATCTCTAAGCGTGAGGTTTCCCCATGTAATTAAAATACCATCTGTGAGAGGCTTATCTATAACCAAAGGTTCGCTTACCTTGTCATTCACAACACTCATCATATATGATCCCTGCCTCTCTGTAGAAAAGTGGATGAGACGCTTAGCTGCTGTATTTTTTAAGACAAACCTCGCTCCATAGGTGACTCCATCATCAGCAGGAAAAGTACGGTAGCTTTCAATGTCCGAGGTTACGAAGTCTGGCATTTTCCGCATATTCAAGGTGCGCCCGTTATGGGTGTAGCTAAATACCGTGTTTTTTAATTCTCCAGGTGGCGTCTGGGTATGAAAGGTGACTTGAGAGGTGGGGATCTTAGTGCAGGAGATTAAGAAGAGAGGAATGAAAAAAAGAATGAGCCGCATACCATGAATGTAAAAAACCGAGGTGCTTTTGGCAACCTCGGTTTCGTAAAAGTAAATGGGAGAAAGTTACCCGATGAGCTCTTTAACAAGGTTCTCGAGCTTAACGATGTCTGCAGAGAAGGCGCGTATTCCTTGAGCTGTTTTTTCGATAGCCATGGGATCCTCATTATGTTGGAAGCGGAAGGCGCTTTCATTAAGGGAAATTTTTTCTAAGTCACATGCCTCTGCACCTGATTGCGTGAGTTTCTCATCGATGGATTCAGTTGCATCTGCAAGCTCACCAAGAAGCCCTGGAGAAATTGTAAGAAGGTCACAACCAGCAAGTTCAGTGATCTGTCCTTTATTACGGAATGACGCACCCATTACCTCTGTCTTATAGCCGAACTTCTTATAGTAATTATAGATTTTAGTAACGGACTGCACTCCAGGGTCATCAGAGCCTGTATAGTCTATGCCCGTATCGTTCTTATACCAGTCATAGATACGCCCGACGAAAGGTGAAATGAGCTGAACCTTCGCTTCTGCACACGCTACCGCTTGTGCGAAGGAGAAGAGGAGAGTGAGATTACAGTGGATGCCTTCTTTCTCTAGTTCTTCCGCGGCTTTTATGCCTTCCCATGTGGAAGCGATTTTGATGAGGATACGGTCTCTAGAAATCCCTTCTGCTTCATATGCTGCGATGAGTTCCTTCGCTTTCTTAACTGTTGCGGCGGTATCGAATGATAAGCGCGCGTCTACCTCTGTAGAGACACGACCAGGAACAATTTTGAGTATTTCAATGCCAAAGAGAATAAGGATGCGATCAAGAACAGCTTCTAAACCTTGGTCTTTTTTTTCTGATACGGCTTGCTCCACAATAGGCTTATATTCCGCCATACCTGCAGCTTTTAAGATGAGAGATGGGTTAGTAGTGGCGTCTTGAGGGGTGAATTCTTTCATCACGCCAAAGTCACCTGTATCTGCTACTACTGTCGTGAACCCTTTTAATTGATCAAGTTGGTTACTCATAATACCCTTCATATCTATTAAAATTCTTTCGATGAGAAGTGTAAAATGTGAACTTATAATCTGGTCTTACTTATACAGTTTATAAGCGTTCCTGTAGTTCGTTGATCACCTTTCTCATTGGAGAAGGGATGGGGAGTGTGTCTTGTGCTGATAATGGAATCCATTCTCCATCGTAGATTGAGTTTGGCTCAGCTTGATATGCTTTTAAAGTTACCTTGTATTTTGTGATAGCATATTTTGATTCGTGAAGGAGCGGTAAAGTGAGGGCTTCTTCTTTAGAAATTAATGGCAAAGTCCACATTCCATTTCGTCTGCTTCCATCGCCTTTTTGAAGAAGGAGGTCTCCATTCTGTTTTTGATTCCAGAGAGCGTACTCCGTGATTTCTATCGTCTGCGCTTTCGGCTTTTTTTTAGGGAGGGTAAGAGGAACTCTGGTTTGGCAAAAAGATGACACTGGGCAATTTTCACAAAGGACTTCATTATTCTTACAAACCTTCTGCCCCAGTTCCATGAGAGCTGAATTATAATGGCGAGCTCCGTTTTCTGGCACGAGCTTCTCTGCGCGTTCCCATGCTATTTTCTGACCCTTAGGCGAGTTTATAGGGGTTTCATCATCAAAGAGCCTGGCGAAGACTCGCGAAACATTTGCATCTACTAAGGGGGCGGAAAGGTCATAGGCGAAGGATGCTACGGCTGCAGCGGTATAAGGTCCAATACCAGGTAAGGCTGATAGCTCTGTAAGGGTGCGCGGGAACTCGCCGCCATGAGATTCATTCACCACAATGGCTGTCTTTTGAAGGTTGCGGACTCTGTTATAGTATCCTAGTCCCTCCCAAGCTTTCAAGATCTCCTGCTCAGTAGCGTTCGCTAGGGCGGTGGTGTTTGGAAATCCCTCTAAAAACTTCTCGTATCTTTGGTTCTCTCTTACCGCTTGGACCGTGGTTTGTTGGAGCATCACTTCTGACACTAGAATCTCATAGGGGGCAGTGGTTTTTCGCCAAGGGTGTGGTTCTGCTACGCGCTGGAACCAGGCAATAAGTGAATCCTGAAAACTCAGCGGGTGATCGATAAGAGATGCACTATAAGGCGGTTTGGTCATATAAGATAACGTCTTTTGGGAAAGAGGATATGCGGTTAGCGACCCTTGTTTCCAACACTTTTATTCTTACAATCTGGAGTTTCCTGAGATAGTTAAATGAAAATGACTTCTTATACTAAACCACTAGGGGAGCTAGATGTCCAGACTCTCCATAAGGTGTTGGAGGAAGAGGGCTTTGAGTTTTCAGATAAGCCATACGCTCATTATGCAGCAAAAAAGGGGAAGCTGAATATCTCCGTCTATGAAAAAGGACCAAAAGTGCTTGTGCAGGGTAAGGGAACAGAAGACTTTGTTCGATTTACCCTTGAGCCAAAAGTATTAGGGACTGCGGAGCTGGGGTATGAAGAGGTAAATAATCCGGAGTGGTTCACGCCGCACTTTGGGATCGATGAAAGTGGTAAGGGTGACGTATTAGGGCCACTCGTAGTGGCGGGTGTATATACGGACTCAGACCTCGCGCATGCAATGCTGGAAATGGGCGCGATGGATTCTAAGGCGATCAAATCCCGCCAGAAAATCGCTGATCTCGCAAAAAAGATTAAGGCCCTTCCTAGAGTTCAGTGGGACGTGGTTGTCCTCAAACCAGAAACGTATAATACCCTTTATGAGAAGTTCCAAAACCTGAACCGCCTCCTTGCTTGGGGGCATGCCACGGTAATAGAAAACCTAAAGCAAAAGCAGCCAGACTGCCCGCGTGCTCTTTCTGATCAGTTCGCAAATGTGAAGGTGCTGGACTACGCGGTGGGGCAAAAGAACTTAGATATCCAGTTGCAACAACGCACGAAAGCAGAGTCTGACCCTGCGGTGGCGGCAGCATCTATCATTGCGAGGGATTCCTTTGTTTCTTGGATGGAGGATGCCAGTGATGAATGGGGCATAAAGTTTCCTCTCGGTGCAGGTTCTCCTGTAAAGCAATTCATTTCTTCCTTTAAAGAGAAAGACCGTATGAACCTTGTAGGAAAACTCCACTTTAAGAATTTTCAGTAATTGATGAGATCCCTCAGTAGGGTCTTAGCAGTGCCAGATTCGACTAATGCCTATGCTTTCTTAATAGAGAATACTCTACTTCCTGGTTGCTTAGAAAGGTAGGCGAAAGACCATGAGAGGAGGACGCTTAGTTTGTTCCTAAAGCCAATGAGGAAGAGAATGTGTATAAGAAGCCACGCCATCCACGCAACAGATCCTCTTAAGTTCATTTTTTTTGATGAAACGACAGCCGCTTGCTTTCCGATAATAGCCATAATTCCCTTATCACGGTAGCTGAATTTTGGTCTCAAGCTTACTTTCTGGGCAGCATACTTCGTTTTTTCCAAGCGTACTTCTTCTTTAAACAGTTTGGCGAGGTGTTCACCCATTTGTACTGCAGCGGGAGCTAGTCCAGGAACTTCCACCCCATTATTATCAATGACATTGGCCACATCCCCTGCGAGGAAAATGTCAGGATACTCTGGTAAAGAAAGGTCATTATTCACATACGGGCGTTCGCAACTGTCTTTTTTAGTATCTAGAGTATCCGTGATTCTACTCGCTCTCTGACCTGCTGCCCAAATAATGGTGTGTGCTTCAATCACTAAACCAGATTTGAGGGTAACTTCATCTTCTTTTACATCCACCACGCGGTCATTTAGCATGATTTCTACACCAAGGCTCTCAAGCCTATCTTGGGCATATTTAGCCTGACTTTCTGGGAAGGATTTAAGTATGCGGTCTCCTGATTGAACAAGGACTGTGCGTAAATTCGTAGGGTCTATACGGCGGAAGTCCGAATGCAGAGCAAGCTGGACAAGGTCTTCGAAAGCTCCAGCAATCTCCACTCCAGTAGGTCCTCCACCTACGATGACAACGGTCATCAGGCGTTGTTGTTCTTCAGGATCATTGATAATTTCCGCCTTTTCTAGAGAGGAGAGGATGGATTGTCGGATTTCATAAGCATCTTCTAGGCGCTTAAGCCCGAAGGTATGTTTTTGCCATTCATCATTTCCGAACCAAGAAGTACGCGTTCCAGCAGCAATCACGAGGTAGTCGTAGCTGTAAGACTGCTCTAACCCCTTAATAGTTTTTTTCTCTGCATCCACTTCTACGATACGATCCAAGAATACAGATACATTCTTCGCATTGCAGAGAATTCCTCTAAGAGACCGCGCGATATCAGGAGCGGCAAGGGTGGCAGACGCGACTTGGTATAGAAGAGGCTGAAAGAGGTGGTGGTTTTGCTTATCGACCAAGGTGACCTCAAAGTTCTTATTATTCGCGAGCTTTCTGGCACATGAAAGACCGGCAAATCCTCCACCTACTATGACGACTTTCTTTGGCATACATTTACGTATTTCATATAATCTAGAGTATAAAGAAAACTATGAAGTATTTTAAGCTAGGAGTTCTATGATCTGAGAGAGGTTCGTTACGGTGGCGTCTGCTCTGGAAAGACTCATTTCCTCACGGAGGCGTAGCGACCGTTGATCTCCAGCAAAGAGCACGGTCTTAAACCCTAGTTGCTTGGCTGGAGCTACATCATTCCGCATATCATTTCCGACATAGAGCACGTTTTCTGGCGAGATGTTATGCACTGATAGATTTTTGAGTAATTTTTGGTAGAGAAATGTCCCTGGTTTTGCTTGGCGTTCTTCATAGGAATACACGCAAAGATCGGCAGAAAATTGAAGCTCTTCGATAGATTTATCCAAAAACGCGGGAAAGAGGTGAGGGGTGTAAAATTGAGCATTGGATACAATGCCTAGTTTCAGCCCCCTAGTGTGAATTTCTGTTAAGGTATTGGATAAGTTTGGCATCGACCACACGGGATTTATAGCGGTTTCATAACGAAGAGCGAGCTCCTCTATTTGGTCTCCAGAAAAAGTGGAATAACGGCTCATTAGTGTAGCCCAGAGGTCTCTGATTTCTACTTCGGGGAAAGTAATTCCTTCTTTCTGGGCACTTAGATGCTGCTCTTTGATAAGCTTTAGGAGCTGTCCTGTGAGTGCTATATCCGCGGGTGGAGTGAAGGAGAAGTGTTTTGCAAGGATCTCCCGAAGAACTTCTTCTTTTTGGTTAGCTGTGGATATCCCGATGTCTCCTGACCCTGAAATGAAAAGTGTGCCATATATATCAAAAACGATGGCTTGGATGCCGCCGAACTTAGGGAGGTGTGGAGTTAATTTGGTAATAACGGGAGCTAGGGGAGAGGCACTTCTTTTAACAATTTCCACTAGCTTAGACATGAGGAATTACTATATTAGATTGGTAAGGGATAACAGAATATTTTATAATGGATGATTATGAACAGTGGTTTGAAAGGCTAGAAAGAGTTCCTACTCTTTCGCAGTGGGTTGGTGACTTACGCTCACAGCATCGTCATTGGTTTTCCGAGGATGTCCGCTCAGACTTAGTGAAGTGGAAGAATACTTTATCTCAGCTTCCTGAAGTTAAGGATTTGGGGTTTTCAGTAGATGAAGGATTATTAAAGTTCGCGCCTCACGAGTTCGTTACTGAGGAGGCATTAAAAGCATTTCACCCATGGCGTAAAGGGCCTTTTCAGATTGGAGAGCACTATGTGAATACGGAGTGGAGGTCTGACTGGAAATGGGAGAGAGTCGCCGAAAATGTAAATTTAAAGGGGAAGCGAATCTTAGATATAGGGTGTGGAAATGGCTATTATCTCTGGCGAATGCTAGACGCTGGCGCAGAATGGGCACTGGGTATAGATCCCTATTTACCTTATGTGATGCAGTTTAAATGCATGCAGCATTTTGCAGGGCGAGATGATAGAGCAGAGATCCTTCCGATAGGGGTGGAAGCCCTGCCTAGAGATGCGAAATCCTTCGATGTCGTCTTTTCCATGGGCGTTCTCTATCATCAAAAGTCACCACTAGAGCATCTGGCTCATTGTCGTGATCTAACTGAAAAAGGAGGGGAGGTTATTTTGGATACAATAGTTTTACCCCCACATTTCTCAGAAGTGACAGACTGCCTCGTTCCTGAAGGTCGATACGCTAAGATGAAAAATGTAAATTTCTTGCCAAGCGTGGAGATGCTTAAGAGCTGGCTTAGGAAGCTTCGGTTCACATCTGTCGAGATCTTAGATTATTCAAAAACTACCCTAGAGGAACAGCGGGCCACAGATTGGATGGTCTTTGAGTCTCTTCCTGATTTTCTGGATCCTGAAGATATTGATAAAACTCTAGAGGGATACCCAGCTCCATGGCGGGTTGTCTTAAAGGTTACCGTTTAATAACCATTCTGCCATTTCTGCATAGAGGGGGTAATCGGTAACGAGGATGTTGTTGTGGTCAGCTCCCTCAACGGTAATGAACTTTTTATTTTCATTAGGATAGGCAGAGAATGACCTTAAGAAACATTTTCATGAATAGGCTAGATAATAAAAAAGCGTCATCCCTTTCGGAAAGACGCGATTTAAAATAAGTAAAGAGAGTATATTAGTCTTTCTTCTTAGCTGCCGCCTTCTTAGCAGGAGCTTTTTTCGTGGCTGTCTTTTTTGCCACTGCTTTCTTGGCAGGAGCCTTCTTCGCTGCTTTTTTAGCAGGAGTTTTAACTGCGGCAGCTTTCTTGGCTGGTGCTTTTTTAGCAGCTGAAGCCTTAGGAGTAGCTTTCTTTTGACGAACAGCAGTTTGTTTTTCTATCTCAGCTTTACGCTTAAGATAGATCTTTCTACGACGTCTTTTTATGATCTTGTTATGCTGTTTACCCATAATGTTTGAAGATGCTTACAAGTCTGAAATTACTAATCAAGCTTTAGTTTGTCCATTTCCTGTTATTCTATACTGGTAAGATGTCAGCTCCTTCAGCCCCATGGGACCTCTGGCATGAAGCTTATCTGTAGAAACGCCGATTTCAGCACCAAATCCGAACTCTTCACCATCACTAAACCTTGTAGAAACATTGTGGTAGACACATGCGGAGTCTACAGAGCGCAGGAAGGTCTGAGCGGTCTTATCGTTCTGTGTGACGATTGCGTCTGAGTGTTTAGATCCATATTTATTGATATGGTCTATCGCCTCACGGGTGGAATCCACTATTTTAATCGAGATCTGATAGTCTAGGTATTCCGTTACCCAGTCACTCTCTTGGGCAGGAGTAGTCTTGAACTCGGAGAGAATATTGGCGGAGTAAGGATCACAAATCAGCTCGGTATTTTTTTCTTTAAATGCTTCAGCAACTTTTGGGAGATATGTGGGTGCGATGTCACGATGAACGAGAAGGGTTTCTAAAGCATTACAAACGCTAGGCTTTTGCGTCTTAGCGTCTATTGCGAGCGATACTCCCATGTCTATTTCTGCTTCAGAATCGATATACATATGACAGATTCCATCATAGTGCTTAATGACGGGCATTCTGGCGAGGGACACCACGGTTTCAATCAGTCCCTTTCCTCCGCGTGGAATGATGAGGTCTAGGTGCTGATCCATCCCTGCCATTACGGCTACGCTTTCTCGGTCAGTGAAAGGGATAAGCTGGATGGCGTTTGCGGGCATTCCTGCAGCCTGGCCTGCATCATCTAGAATTTGAGCAATAATTTTATTAGAGTGGATCGCTTCCTTTCCACCTCTAAGGATCGTTGCGTTTCCAGACTTAAAGCAGAGGACAGCCGCATCGGATGTTACGTTAGGACGACTTTCAAAAATGATGCCAATTGTACCAATTGGGACTCGAATTTGAGTGAGTTTAATTCCGTTTGGTCTCGTGGTCTCCATTAGAATCTCACCACATGGCTCTGGGAGAGCGGCTACTTTCTCAATACCAGCAGCGATTGCTTCAATTCTGGTTTCATCTAATTTAAGCCTGTCCTGCATAGCCATAGAGAGATTGTTTTCTCTCGCGGAGGCTAAGTCTTTCTCGTTTTCTGAGATGATAGCAGGAGAGTTTTCTCTAATTCCTGCGGCCATGCTTCGTAAGATAGTATTCTTATCATCAGCACTAAGTAAGCTTAATGCGAGAGCTGCTTGCCTTGCTTCATAACCCATCTGGTGAATATGCGCTTGGATGGAATCTGTGTTCATAATAATGATTAGAATAAAGGGAGTCTTCTTTGCCAATGCAATTGTTTTTCCTTGCATTGAGGAAATAAGGCATGCTTTTCTAAGCTGAATATTTTATACTGTGAAGTCTTACGAAATTTATAAAGCCGCCGATCCTGCTATCATTGAAGACATGCTTTCATTTTTCCGAGAGGAAGATAGAAATCTTTATAAAACAACGTTAGCGACTTTAGCCGCAAATAGAAAACTTCGCTTAGTGTTCGTGCAGAAAAAGCCTGTGTCAGAGCAGATTAAATGGATGCACCAAGCATTAATGTATAGACAGAATGCGGACGTCGGTGAGCATATGTTTCAGATTTGGTTTATGAAGGCTAAATCAGAGGTTTTGGTTACATCCTGTGATGCCTTAGGGATTCCTCATAATGGAGAAGGCTATGTCGATGGTAATCTTCCTGAAGAGCTAGAGGATAAAAAGTTGCAGAGTGCGGTTGATGAACTTTTAGCCAAATATGGAGCATCTCTCACTTCTATTTATTTAGCGGTATTTAATCTACAAATACCTGGAGGGTGGGATAACTTAGCTGAAGTCATTGCCAATGACGACCGTCTCGTTTTCCAAGGTGGCGACAAGCCGACAAAGGAAAAGCCAGCTAAGAAGGCTGCAAAAAAAGCTTCAGTTAAGAAAGCTACTGTAAAAAAAGCAGCTAAGAAAAAAGCTTAGAGCGGTGAGCAGGTTCCCCGAAAGTAGCTCAATAAATCCGCATTTATACAGCACAGCTCTAATGAGAGCTAAACATTTGGCTTGTGAGTAATCCCAGCCAAACGAATGCCAGACCTAAAATGACGGAGGTGCAAATATTCGTCATGGCTAGTAAAGGATTTCCTGACTGGAAGAGTTTGAGGGTATCGAGCGAGAAGCTAGAAAATGTGGTGAACCCTCCTAAAAGTCCTGTCATGAGAGCAATTTGAAGTGAATTAGGTTTCTGCCAAGCTCCAAATAGGACGCCGATGAGGAACGAGCCAATGAGATTGCAGGCGAGCACACCAAAAGGAAACTGTGGTAGGGCTGCTGCTGCCCACCTTTGCACGCCCCACCTCATACACGCACCCACTCCGCCACCAATGAAAATATAGATTAACAGCATAGTAAGGAAGAAGCTTCCTTAAGGAATGAGAGAGAGAGCCTTAGAATTATATTTATCTGAGGGGCTAAAGAGCCAGCCTGGATCTTTATCTAAAACCTCGTAACCTGTGAGGAGAAACTCAGGGAGGATTTGATTACTATTTGGGTCATAGGCTTTTTCACCAGTGAAACGTCCGTAGAGTTTATATTCGTAATTTGAGTCAAATCCATAGCGTCTATCTCCGGATCCATTTTCTGAAAAGCGGTCTGGGTTTTTCTTCTTGGATTCATTCATCATGACAAGCTTACTCTTAGACCAAGATTGCCTAGGTTTTCGGACATATCCCCAGAAACGTGTTTTTTCCACGTAGTATCTACGCCCTATGAAGTAATTGCCTCTTGGCTCAGCTGCAATGGTTGCATTTCTGACATCTATGCTCGGTCCAGACATACTGGGGTTTCCCCCGCCAGAACTACTCGCACAGTTGCTTAATATAAACACGGAAAAAAGGGTGGATACCAATAAGAGTAATCTCATGAGGAGACAATGATTAAGAGTCACGAATGTGGTCAAGGTAAATTCCAAGAACACTCAAGAAAGCATGCCTTTTAAGAGGAAGGAAGCTTTTTTGAATTTGCTAATGCTGACTCTTTGATGAAATACAGCATAGTTCTGCTGTTCTATCTTATGGAGAAGGTTATGGTATATATCTGCCATGATTTTCGCGGCTTTCAGGGCTTTTTCATCTTCCTTAGGTAGGCAATTACTTGCCTCTTCGTAGAGTCCCTTTGCTCGTTCGCATTGATAGCGCATCATTGCCTGAAACCTCCCGTCGTAGACTTTACCAACCAAGTCTCTCTCCGTGTATTGAAATCTCCCTAAATCTGCTAGAGGTAAGTAAATGCGCAGCCCGTTGTCTAGATCTTCACCAACATCTCGGATAATATTAGTGAGCTGTAAGGCGTGACCTAATTTAAGCGCGTATTTCCTAGAGCGTTCAGGATCGGCACCGAAGAGATAAAGAGAAATGAGCCCCACCACGCATGCCACTCGGTAAGTATAGTCTTGTAGATCTTCCCAAGTCCCAAAGCGCATTGGCTTCAAATCCATTTCGCACCCTTTAATGAGATCTAGAAAGAGCTCGGTTGGGATGCCATGGCGGTCACGGATTTCTATAACTTCCCGCTCTATCTCACCTGGATCAGAAAAGCCTTCTCTGAGTCCATTTTTCCAATGATCAAAGCCTCTTTGCTTTTCTTCAACCGGCATTAACAGATCGTCAGCAATGTCATCAATGATACGGCAAAACGCGTAAAAGGTCACTAAATCCGCACGTCTTTCTTTAGGAAGACAGTGAAGAGCGAAGGCTAAATTAGAATTAGAACTCTTCGTAATGACCTCTGCACTTCTCACGTTTTTACTCATTACTTTTTTGCTCTGGAAAGTGAGAAGGGAGGGGAGGATTACTTAATTATGCCCCAGTGCCCAGTAGTGATCGGCCAGAGGGAGAAGAGAGCAGGAGCGACTACGTTATATTCTTCTAGCGATCCCCAATAGCGCGAGTCTAGAGAGTTTGCGGTGTTATCTCCCATCGCGGCATATTCCGCCTTCCATGGCTTTTGTTTGCTATCCGCAAGGATAAGTTTTTGATCCGCGCGCCTGAGTGGAGCGTTTCCTGAGGAATAGAGAGCAAGTTGGTAGCCACCTGCTTTTGCATATTCACCTTTTGCTTCAGCGACCCTAACCATGTAAGGCTCTTCCGCAGGGGTTCCATTGACTAAGAGGTTAGGACTATCGATTTGTAAGGAGTCACCAGGAATTCCGACACATCTCTTAATGTAGTGGGTAGCCGCTTGCTGATCAGAAAGACGTGACTTACTAGAACTTCCTCCAGATGTATTAATCCCTCTGGTATCAAAGATAAAGGTTTCTCCACGCTTTGGTTTTCTGAAGTGGTATGAGACCTTATCTGCGAGAATGAGATCTCCCGAGTCTGCATAGCCTGAATAAAGAACCGTGCCCTTGGGGATAATGATACTTCCATTTGGTTTTTTTATACCGTGCTCATTAATCACTCTGGCGAGTCCAGTTTCAGAGTTCTGTGTTAAATCACTTGCTGGAAGCCCGTGGATATTCACGATTTTATTGCCGAATCTAATGTGAGAAACGGTATGGAAAGTCTGTAAGAGCCTATAAAGCCCGCCTCGGTTTTGCGCTACAAATTCAGGGGGTAACGCCCCTCCTTTGGCATATCTAGCATATTGGGCAGGAACGATTAGGTCTTCTTTAGCCTCCTTATAGACATATCCACGCCCTCTCAGAACGAGCTCACTTGCGCGTTTAATAGGATTTGGCCATTCTTTTTTATCCAGAGGCTTACAAATAACTCCATTTAAAGTCGGTTGCATGGAGCCCGTAGGAATTCTGAACGGCTGAATGTAGTAAGATCTGATCCCTAGTGCTACGACCAGAGAGACGAAAATGACCTCGATATCATCTGCGAATTTTACCGTTTTTTTATTTTTAGGAAGAGCTTGCTCGCACGTGTTATCAAGCTGGCGGGATGCTTCCTCAGTCTTCTCTTTAGATTCCTTCCCCCACCCTTTCTGCGCATCCTTGAGGTCTTTTAGGCGGGATTCGATCTCAGAGATCCGATCCTCCTTCAGCAAGTCTCTCTTATAATTGAGAAACTTTTTACCTGCCTTATAGAGATTCTTAGCTTCTTTTTTCCAACGAGGAGTAAACATAAAATAAATTTCCTCGGACTTACCAAGAGAGGAAGGGAATTGACCAGAGAATTTTTAGTTGTTTGGGGGAATTACTCTGCTGGTGGGTAATAAGCGGCAAGGGCTTCGATCGCTTCCGTAAGAGCATTTGCGTCACCTGCAGTAGAATTTTGCTTTGTTTTCATCGCTAGGACGATAACAGCATGGTGCCTTTTCAGACGTTCGGTGTAATCTGCCATATCTGTTTTTACGCGCTGCGTGAGAAAGTAATCTGCGATTGTGGAGATTATTTTTTGCGCGTGAGATTCTTTGTTAGAGACCCAACGCACTCTTTGATTTCCAGATTGAGCGTCCGTTTTACCAGCCAGCTCGATTATCATGGTCACCGCTTTTGTCACTGTGGCCGCGTCCTCTAGCATAGACTGCACGCGTGCGTTATCATCGTAAATGCCACAAGGAACTTGGCAGTGCGCGTTCGCAAAAGTTATAGAAAGAAGAATAGTGGCAATGGTGTTAAGGATATTATTTTTCATAATAAGCAGGTGATACACCCTTTCGCTGAAATTCCAAAGAGATAAAAAAATCTCTTATT
>CALLLS010000019.1 GCA_938008215.1 uncultured Verrucomicrobiales bacterium
TGAAATCTCTTGATATTATAATGTCTTTAAAAAAGGGAATATGTTTTTGCCCTTTGGGTTACTTTGCCTTTATAACAGAAGGCTTTATCATTCGTTAGTCGCAATGCACGCATTACTCCTGCCTCATTCTTTGCCCTCTGCCAAAATGCTCGTAAATCGTTTAAACTTAGTTTCCAGAAGTCCTCTTAATTTTCTTCCTTGAGCCTACAGTATAGATAATTATAAGTTCTTTAAAATCCCTCTGCACCAAATTGGTAAAATGATGAATATCTCGTCCGAAGACCTCCATACCTTCTCTATCGACGCACTTCACAGAATTGGTGAAAGGTCACTCTCAAAAAGGGTTGAAATTGACTGGAACCCACGCATGCGCTCTACCGCGGGTAGAGCCAATCTTCAGTCCAATACAATTGAAATGAACCCAAAACTTCAAGCATTTGGAGAAGCAGAAGTTTACACAACAGTTTTACATGAACTCGCACACTTGATAGCGTGGAGCCGCTCGCGTCATAGAGGGCATGGGGCAGATTGGAAAAAAGCATGCCTAGATCTCAGCATACCCAATGAAAAAGCTACCCATACTCTTCCTCTTCCCTCTAGAAGGCAGAAAAAGAAGTGGCTTTATAAATGCTCAACTTGCAAGGTATCCATCCAGCGTGTAAGAAAAATAAAGAGAAAGACCGCCTGTGTAGCCTGTTGTAAAAAATACAATAAAGGAAGGTATTCGAATCGCTTCCTCTTTGACGAATTTCCTCTTGTGCTGGATAGCAAATAGCTTCTTACTGAATAACTTATTTGAAGCTCGTTTAAAATGCTAACTTTAGGCTCACTAATTAACCACATTTACTGCCATCGCTAAAAAATCATTCAGTTCCACGCTTGCTCTAAGGTATTTAAACCCTCTTAGGAATTTTTTCTCTATAATTTCTGGCGCTGCTTTAATAGGAGTAGCACTTGGGGTAGCTATTCTCTTAGTAGTCATTTCCGTTATGAACGGCTTTGAAATAGAAGTGAAGAAACGTCTCCTCGCTTTTTCCCCTCATCTCACTTTACGTTACGCTCCTAACGGCACTTATGAGCCCATTCTTGATTGGGAAGAACAAAGTAAAAAAATTCAGGGTAATCCTGAAGTATTAGAAGTAAAAGGAACTATCGATGATAACGCTATCATAGAGCATAATGAAAATCAACTCCCTATCTCCTACCGAGGGATTGATACCGCCGATAAAGAACAAATCGCGAAACTAGAAGAGCTCGTCATAAAAGATTTTAACCAAGATGCTACTGCTGATCTCGGTTTAGACGCAAAAGGGCTCATTTTAGAAAGCAAGGCGAACCAGTTTGGCATTAATGTAGGAGACATCATTCAGCTCTACTCTACACGGAATTTCGATGAAGTGATTGATGCCTACAAAAGAACGGATCGTCCACGTGCCTTCGAAGAATATAAAAAAGAATTCACCTCTATCGTCGAACAATTAAAGGCGGCGAAGATTTCCAATAAACCTGCGGAAAGCTTTAAGTATGATGATTTAAAAGTCGCCTTTTCATCACTTCTTACCCTTCTAGACCATGACCTCAGGAAAGGTGAAGAAAATACCATCAATGAAGCTTTAGACATTCTCGACAGTGGAAAAAAAATGGGAGCTTCTAATGAACTCAGAATTCTCCCAAAAGGCTCCACCGAACATCTAGAAAACCTACTTCTTATTCATTTAGCAAATATTGACAACACTCAAGACGACAATGACGAATTTAAGAAACTAAGATCTATTGTTCTCCCTAAGGAAATTAAAATTGTAGGTATTTACCGAATATCGCAACAGGTCGTCGCACCAGACATCTTTCTTCCTCTACCAGTAGCACAGGAGCTCTCAGGACTTGAAGACGGCGTTCACGCATTATCCCTTAGAATTAAAGACGTAGACCGTGCAGAAGCCTTGAGCCAAGATCTCTCAAAAGAACTTGATTATGGTTGGTATCCCAGTAGTTGGATGTCACGATACCGCGACTTCTTTGAACTCGTAGAACTAGAAAAAAGTATGATGAGCATGGTTCTCTCTATTGTTTCTCTTGGTGCTGCTTTCCTCATCATGATTGTAATGTTTCTTACCGCACTCCAAAAAAGGAAGGAAATCGGCGTTATGCTTGCGGTTGGTGCAAACCCTGCACAAGTGTGTGGGATATTCTTTATCCAGGGAGTCGTAATTGGGATTTTAGGTGTGCTACTAGGGATCGCGCTAGGACTACTTATTTTACATTTCAGAGGAGACATACAGATGTTTTTCCTAATGCAAGGAGTGAATATCTTTCCTGCAGAATTTCAAGGTATGGATTCTCTACCAGCTAACACCCCCTTCAGCCTCATCTTGAAGGTTGGAATCATGGGGCTTGTTCTCTGTGCGCTTGCTCCACTCTTCCCCGCACTATACGCCGCTAATACAGACCCCGCTAAAAGCTTAAGAAATTTATAACTATGGAATTCTGGATTACAGAAAATGGAAAAAGAATAGGTCCTCTTCAAGAATGGAGCGTCCGCGCTAAAGTCCAGTCTAAAGAGCTCTCAGAAGACGACCTTTTATGGCATAAAGATTTAGAGCATTGGATTAGAATAGGAGACTACCCGTCCTATCAATCATATTTCAACAAAGATGTGCTAGTAGATACTGATAGTCTGACGGAATCAGAGCTCACATTGAATGAAGAGAATACTGTAAATGTTAAGCACTATTGGGCTCGTCGAGGGTTTGCTAAAATATTTGACCTCTCCTTATATTTCACACTGTTTTTTATCGTTACGAATTTTTTTGGTATACCTTTTGGACTTAGTCCAGATTACCGCTGGATGGAATTCATCATGCTCATTCCCTTCTTCTTTTTTGAAGCATATTTACTACACCGAGCAGGAGTTACCCCTGGAAAGTGGCTTCTGGGCTTACATGTTACTTCACAAGATGGCTCATCACTACTTTCTACCAAAAAGTCACTTATCCGCTCCTCCAGCTCGTGGTTCTTTGGGATGGCAATGGGCTACTCCCCTTACTTCATCTTTTCAGCTCTCATCAGTTATTTTAATACAAGTCGCAGAGGGAAAACAGTATGGGATTACCTCGGCAATTCGCAAATTTCTGCTTCTGAAAAGCTCTCTCCATTAAAAGTCATCCGCTATTTCATAGCATTTTTTCTCGTCACCCTCCTTTTCTATTCCTTCGTTCATAACCACGGTGAAACTGCCGCTGCATACCTGAATTTTGTTAAAACAAACCTTCCTGAATTATTAGAGAAGTATCCTGAGTTAATGAAACAGCTACCAGCAAAATGAAGAACATTGTCTACTTTGATCTAGAAACGCAGCGTAGCCTCAGTGACGTGGGCGGATCAAACCATAAAGATCAGCTTAAGGTTTCCATAGGGGTCGCTTATAGCACAAAGACAGAAAAATACCACATCTTCGGAGAGGATGGCATGAATGACCTAGTAGACATGCTTTTATCCGCAGATCTCGTGGTCGGTTATAATCACATCGATTTTGATTATAAAGTCTTACAAGGTTACACCATTTTAGAGCTAGAAAGTCAGACGAACAACCTAGATATGATGGTGGATATCCAACAGCATATTGGATTTAGACTTAAGCTTGATTCCATAGCCTCTTCATCATTAGGGACAGGTAAAACTGCAGACGGATTAGACGCCCTGAGATGGTGGAAGGAGTATAAACAAACTGCGAGTAATGAGCATTTAATGAAAATCGCAGAATACTGTGCGTATGACGTAAAGGTGACGCGATTCGTGCATGAATACGGCATTGAGCACGGCAAGATCCTCTATGATGATAAAGCAGGCGGGACTGCTGAAGTAAGCGTTGACTGGTAGTCCCTATTCTAGAACGCTAAAATTACTTTTCAGGTAATGTTTTAAGCTTTAAATTTTTTGTCGGTTTTTCAGCACCCAACTTCACCTCTTCTTTCACCACACCTGTAGCAATGCAAAGAAGATTATAATTATGCCTAATGACTGCTGGCATAGTGACACGCCCTGGTTCGTTCTTCTTTGTTTGCGTAATCTTAGAGGTGATATCACTTACTAAGTCTGTGCCTATTTTCACTGCCGCTTCTAAACCAATGATAGATGATCCAGCTTTGGCCGTCGCTTTAATAGCTTCCCCTTTAGTGCTTTCACCTTGAAACATGACGGAGCTCGTCGCCCCAACTAAGTTCCGATCTTTATCGAACTCTAGCTCTAGACTCGCATAATCATCAGAAGAAAAAAGTCCTCTCTTATGGTCGATCCGTATAGAAACAAATATCCCTCCAGAGACTGTCCTGGAGATTTCGGGCATCCATGTTCGGTATTTACTTCCATGGATTTCATACTCCGCCGCTCGTTTACCTTCATGTTCCCAACCTCCAAGCTGCTTACCAAAGAAGTTTATATCTACAAAAGGGTTTGCGCTAGCTAAAGATATGCTCAAAAAAACTAGTAATGCTGTGATGAAAGTTTTCATACGTCGTTAATACCGTGTTCTGATGTCTGGATTACCTATTTTATTCAACAGAAAAGAACTCAGTGAGATAGGTTAAAGGCATTTTCTAACACTTTTAAGGGTGACTTTACTATTCTCACCCTACATATTTCATCCAATATGGCTAAGATATATGCTATTTTAGGAAGCGATGAGGGAAGAGTATCAGAGGAAGCGCTTAAAACATTTAACACCCTAAAACCAGAAGGCTCAGATGACTTCGGTAATGATATAGTAGAAGGGCAGGCAGATAACACCGATCATGCCTGCAGCATCATCGCGAATACTCTACAAGCGGTTCAAACCCTTCCCTTTTTTGGCGGAAAAATTGTATGGCTAAAAGATGCAAATTTTCTAGGGGACGATCGGACTGGCGGAGCAGAGCGAACTAAAGAATCAGTCGAAGCTCTCATGAAAGTTTTTCAAGCAGGGTTAGATCCAAATATTACATTTTTGCTCAGCGCTAGTGCTATTGATAAAAGACGCGCTTTTTTTAAATACCTTAAAAAATCTGCAAAGCTTACCACTTTTGATAAGATAGATGTCTCTAAAGACGGATGGGAAGAAGCCGTCGCAGGTCTCGTGAGAGGAAAAGCTTCTCCCTTGGGTCTTACATTTGAGAGTGAAGCTCTGGAGCTCTTTGTCCAGCAAGTAGGTGAAGACACCCGTCAAATTTCTAACGAGCTAGAGAAACTGAGTCTCTATCTCACGCCTGAGACGAATGTTACGGTAGAAGCAGTGCAAACCATGATTCCCTTAAACCGTAAGGGCGTTATTTGGGAGATTAGCCGTTGCGTAGATAAAGGGGACGGGCAACGCGCCATTCACCTTGTAGATGCTCAGCTTGAAAAAGGAGAAACAGCTATTGGACTCCTACGTGCTGCCATTATTCCCACTATGAGAAATACCTTCTATGCTAAGCTCGCAATGGATGATGCGGGAGTGCAACGTGCGGATGGAAGAAGCTTCTCTGGGCTCGTCCGAAAACTCAGCCCTGCTGTGAAAAACGTTCTTCCTAAGAAAGCAGATGGAAACATCAGCACATGGGCTCTTGGTAACTGTGCCATTGCAGCCAGTAAAAAGACTTTAGAAAAATTACGAGGAAACTTAGACGCCTGCTTAAAGGCAGACCGTGCGCTCGTCACCACCGCAGCAGATAATCATATGGTTCTACATCGATTGATTATTGAATTAACCTCATAATAAACTCTAGATCAACTCTTCAGGTTTTAACATTAAAATTCTCCTTTTCTATGGAATAGACTTACTATATATAAATGCACCTAAAATGAAAAATTCTTTTATTATCCTTTCTCTCACTTTACTCATCTCCTCTTGTCAAACTACGACGTTGAAAGACTCCACTGAAATCACAGAACCAGTCAGTTCAACCCCATCTTCCAAAGTTGCTGAATACACTACTAATGTGAAATCCACACCGTGGGAAGTCGGTTATCAAGAAATTCTAGATCGCTACACCACCTCTGCAGGCGTGAAATACGGTGCGTTAAAAGCAAATGACCAACAGACCATTCTAGATGTCACTAACCAGATCGCGCAAGCTAAGGCGAAAGGATCCAAGAATGACAAGTTAGCGTTTTACATAAACGCCTATAACGCTTGGATGATTAAAAAAGCAATAGACGCCTATCCAGTAGACTCCCTCTTAGAAACAGATTCTCGCATTTATAAAAGAGATGATATAAAGGTCGGTGGACGTGTTATGAGCTTAGATCACCTAGAGAATGAGATTATCAGAAAAGAATTTGAGGATGCGCGGATTCATTTCGCCATTAACTGTGCAAGCATCGGATGCCCTCCTCTTCATGATAAAGTTTTAACAGGAAAAACCCTAGACCAAGATTTGAATACCCTCACTACGACTTTTCTCAAAACCAAAGGAGCGATACAAAACGGCTCTGACTTAAACGTTACCAAGCTCTTTAAATGGTTTAAGTCTGACTTCACCAGAGACTCTCCAGACGGCACTGTAATCGGCTTTATTAAACAATACAAGACGATCAAAGGAACTCCAAAACTTTCCTACCAAGACTACTCTTGGAAGCTAAACGAAATTAAGTAAGCGTCCTTTAGCACGGCATAGCAATAGACGCATTCTATGCCGCGAGCTTGACATTTCCACCATGTTGTAACATAGTTACAACATGGTGAAAGAAATCAGAAAAATAGGAAACTCTAAAGGAATCATACTAGACGCTGCCACTTTAGACGCCATGAACGTGGATGTCGGGGATAAAATTGAAGTAACCACCCATTCCTCTGGGGCGGTGACCTTAAACCCTATTTCCACCTATAAGGAGGAAGACTTTGATAACGTTTTAAATGAAGTCATGGAGGATTATAAGGACACCCTTAAGAAATTATCATGAAGGACTTATGGCATCCTAACCTAAGTGTTCTCCTAAAAATCCATAAAGCTGTTCTCCTACAAGATGGAGGATCCTATGGAATTAGGAGCCAAGAACTCTTAGAGTCCGCCCTTGCCGCTCCTCGTGCAAGCTTCGGTGGAGAATCCATCATAAAAGAACCCGTTGAGATCGCGGCAGCGTATCTCTACTACCTCTGCAGAAATCACCCTTTTGTAGATGGAAACAAAAGAGTCGCTCTTATGACTTGCATAATCTTTCTTAAAATGAATGGATTAAAACTCGCACCAGATTCTGAAAGATGGGAGGGACTTGCCCTAGACGTCGCCAGCTCTGAACTAGACCGCGCACAGACTACAGCTAGGCTGATGATCTTGCTGAGTTAAAATATCAACTTATCTTAGGTGAGAGCTGATCTTTATTTGAGAATTTACTTTTCCTCGACGCCTTAGAGCAACCCCAAACTTATCCAGATAAGAGTTAACAATTTTGCTTTAATGACATACAGCGCGCTAGCTAAAACAGCTAGTAATCACTTTAACTCTAGCACTAGGCAATCTTGTCTAAAACATACGAAAGCACTTCAGAAATAGGGAGGCGTTCTTGCTCCATGCTGTCACGATGACGAATAGTGACGGTATCTTTCAGTTCTTCTCCCTCTTCTCCGAGAGTTTCAAAGTCCACCGTGATACAGAAAGGTGTTCCTACTTCATCCATGCGTCTGTAACGACGTCCAACCGCACCTGATTCATCATAAAAGACGTTCATGTGTTTTTGCAATTGAGCTTGGAGGTCGCGAGCGATCTTCACTTGTGCTTCATTCTTCTTCAGCAGTGGAAAGAGAGCTACTTTTATCGGCGCCATCTTCGGGTCAAAGTGAAGCACTGTTCGGATATCAGTTTTCCCTTTAGAATCTGTGAGTTCTTCCTCATCATACGCTTCACAAAGAAGAGCAAGCACTGTTCGGTCACATCCCGCAGAAGGCTCTACCACGTGCGGGAGGAACTTCTCCTTTCTTTCCTCGTCGAAATATTCGATTGGTTTCTCTGAATGTTCTTTATGTTTAGAGAGGTCATAATTTCCACGGTATGCTACACCTTCTAGCTCATCTATTCCGAAGGGAAATTCATATTCTAAATCATAGGTCTTTGAGGAATAGTGAGCTCGTTCACCATCTGGAACATCCAGCACATGAATTTTTTCGCGTGGGATTCCTATCTCTTCATAGAAACTAAGTCTTCTCTCGAGCCATTCATCTGTGAGAGCTAATCCTTGTTCTTTAGTGCAAAAATACTCGATCTCCATTTGCTCAAATTCACGCGAGCGGAACGTATAATTTCGCGGATTAATCTCATTCCTAAACGCTTTCCCGATCTGAGCAATTCCGAAGGGAAGTTTTAAACGAGAAGTATCCAAAATATTCTTATACTGCGTAAAGATGGATTGCGCTGTTTCTGGACGCAGATAAGCAGTAGCATTCGGATCATTTTCATCCGCAGACGCACCCATCGTCGTTTTAAACATGAGGTTAAATTCACGTGGCTCGGTCAATAAAGATCCATTATCAGGGTTAAAAGTAGTAACTCCCGTCATTTCTTTCTCTCCACTCTTAATAACTACTAGCATCTTAAACGAAATCGACTGATCCTTCAGAAATTTAGCATAAAATCGTTTAGCTGTTTTCACTGCAAAACTTTCATCCTGTCCTTCTTGCGCTAACACCGCAAAAGGACGCTCCACAGACCAGCCACTTTCCTCATGGCTCGCACTAGAGAACTCATAAACCGTTCCATCAATTGGGTTTATCTTATCAGAACGGAGGCGTGCATTCGTAAGAAGGCAATCACACATCGGGTCAGAAAATCCACCCACGTGTCCAGATGCCGTGAGTACTGCTTGGTGATTAAGGATAGACCCATCCATGCCTACGATGTCGTCGCGTTCAGTTACATTCTTCCGCCACCAAAACTGCTTCAGGTTATTCTTAAGTTCCACACCTAAAGGACCGTAATCCCAACATCCATTTAATCCGCCATAAAGCTCTGCCGATTGAAAAATAAATCCTTTACGCTTAGAGAGAGAAACGATCTTCTCCATCTTTTCTGGGTCTGTAGTACTACGGTCAGCCATGGCTTTAATAAATTAGACCTTTAACAAAGCAGGACACACAAAGGATTTCAACTATGTTTCGCTTGCAAATGAAAGATTCTCGTTCACCTAAAAGTAATGAATAAATATGAAGCTGTGTTGTTCGACTTTGATGGCACACTCGTCGATACAGAGTGGTCCATTTATGAAGAAAATTGTGCTATTTACGCTAAAGAAGGACAAGAGCTCCCTCTAGAAAAATACGCGCAGTGCATCGGAAGCAGCTACGATACTTGGTCGCCACAAACCTATCTTGAAGAACTCACTGGAAAGACCTTCGATTGGGAAACCATCAGAGAAGAGAGAAATAAGAAGATTCGCGCCCGCTTAGAGACACAGGGACTTATGGAAGGAGCCCTGGAAGCTTTAGAATTTACTAAATCACGGGGCCTACGGATGGGCGTAGTGTCCAGCTCTGGACACAGCTGGGTGGATAACTGGCTAGAAAAGCTCGGAATAGAACATTACTTTGAGAGTGTGACCTGCCGAGGCGATGCGCCACGAATCAAGCCTGCTCCAGACCTATTCATAAAAGGCGCAGAAAGAATGAATCTTTCGCCGAAAAAATGCCTTGTATTAGAAGACTCTAGGAACGGAATGCTCGCTGCCTTAGAAGCAGGGATGGATGTCATCGCCATCCCAAATAGAATAACGAAGGTTTCAGATTTCACGGAGGCGACTATTAAATTAGATAGTTTAAATGACTATCCAAAAGCTCTTAAGAAGCTTCTTTCGGAATAAACTGACCTTATTAAGAGTATAACTGAGACTAGAGACTACGCTTTCTTTTGATGGCATTTCCCACCCATGATGCGGAAGAAAAACACCCCTGTAATAAAAAGCCTCCAGTAGGTGCTTCCCAATCAAGCATTTCACCACAGGCATAAAGATCTGGATACTTCTTTAACATCAGATTCTCATCTAGTTCAATCCACGCTACGCCACCCGCGCTAGAGATCGCTTCGTTTAAAGGTCTCGGCTTCTCTAAAGGTAATGAGAAATTTTTTAGCTTTTTCGCTAGTAACTGCAGATCGCCTCCATTCACTTTTATCTTTTGAAAGAGCTCTGAATGATAGCATTTAAGAAGATCTACAACTGAATCTGTTAGCCGCCACCTTTGCATAAGCTCTAGCGCTAAATTCTTCCTCACAGACTCCACTTTTTTCATAAGCTCCTGAGTGGAAAACATTGACTTAAAATCTAACTGTAGGGCTGGCTTTTCCTGTTGCCTCAAGGCGTGCCCCAATCGATATATCGGTCCTCCTTCTAATCCATATTTAGTAATTACGAGCTCCCCTTCTATAGATTCTTCACCCGCCGAACAGAGTAAATTCTTAAGAGGCTTACCTTCATGCTTAGATAAGAACTCACCATCCCAATTTACTTCCCATCCACAATTTGCAGCCTCTAAAGGAGATATCTTAATATTCATACTCTCAAGAAGAGGCACCCATTCTCCATCAGAGCCAGTAGAGCTCCACGAGCCCCCGCCAAATGCCAAAACGACCGCGCTGTAGTGATGGCGTATTTCTCCCTCTTCAGATGAAAAAGTAAGGTCGTATCCATTATCACTAGGTTCTATATTTCTCAGGGAATGCTTCACAAAAAACTCTCCACCCTTTCCTTTTATATCCTGAACTAAGGCTCTTAAAAGTGGAGCTGCCTTCATATCATTGGGAAATACCTTCTTTCCGCTGGAGACAAAGGTCTCTTGCCCTAACTCTCTCGCCCATTCTCTTAGAGTAGTATTATTAAACGCTTTATAAATTCTCTCCCACAATACTTTAGGGAGCCCTTTACCCTTATAATTCGATAAAAACTCCACTATCTCCGCATCGTTAGTAAGGTTTAAGCCGCTCTTCCCAGCAACCAAGAGCTTGCGCCCTACGGAACGTTTTTGCTCATATAAATGCCCCTGAATACCCGCACATTGCAGAATCTGCATCACGCGCAACCCTGCAGGACCACCTCCAATTATTGCGACTTCATCCATTCGCTAAATTTCTCTAAAGCTCTAGCTCTATGGCTTATCTTATTTTTTACCTCTGCAGCCAGTTCAGAAAATGTCTTCTCATAGCCTTCAGGAATAAAAAGGGGGTCATAACCAAACCCTCCCTCGCCTTTTTCCTCATAAATAATTTTTCCATGACATTCCCCTCTAAAACGCTTGATTACCTTTTTGCACCTAACAACTGAGAGCACACAAATGAAAAAGGCTGCCCGATCTGAAATGCCATCTAAGTTTTTTAAAAGCCGTGCTTTATTCTCCACCATCGTAGCGTTTCTCCCTGCATAACGCGCGGAGAAAACTCCTGGAGCACCATTTAATGCCTGAACGCAAAGCCCAGAATCATCTGCTACAATTAGTTCATCAGTCAGTTTAGAAACGGTTAAAGCTTTAATATCAGCGTTTCCTTCAAAGCTATCTGCATCCTCAATGATTTCGGTAATCTGAGGAAAGCTTCTTAAATCTTTCACCTCAACCTCCGATCCCAACATGAGTTGAATTTCCTCTGCCTTATGAGTATTCCCAGTCGCTAGGATTAGTGTTTCAGACATAAATTATGTGTTGATAATCTTATAAGTTATAAAGACATGAAGTCAAATCTTGCCCCAATTAATATAGCTCTTTGGGATTATGGAATTAATAAAGACTATCTTTGGAATAGCACCGTAGACCTTACACTTCTAGCAATTAAACTTAAAATATGTAATAAATAGATTAGCCAACCAAAATAACTAATAATTAAAAGTTTATAATAAATAACTTGTCATAAACAGTATATTCATCCATAATAGGACACCCCCCCTACAAATGAATATCAAATATAGTCTATTACTCTCCGTCCTTATTGGAATATCACCCCTGTGTGCTCAAAATCAAATCTCCTCAAAGCCTGTTGGATTTGAAAAGCTCGAGCTTAAAAAAGGCTTTAACTATCTCGGTTTGAGGTTACTCGAAAAGCCAGTTTATCATGGAAATATTAACAGACTTTCAGGTAAAATTATTAAAGTTAAGAACAGGCATAATATAAATACTGGAAATTATCTCTTAGAGGTTACTAGTGGTCTAGCGGAAGGTACAGTTATTGAAGCTTCTGTTACAGCGAATCTCGGTTTAAGAATCACTCTCGGTCAAAACTTGTCTAGTGAATTAGCTGTAGGTGACGCATTTACTATTAGAGAACCTCATACTCTAGCCTCTATCTTTGGTGAGTTTAACGAAGCAGGACTCACTTCTACAGGAGCATCTGGAACTAGTGATCAGGTATTTATACCAGATGGTAATGGCGGTTTTTATAGATATAATTACTCTGCAATAAACTTCGCTGGGGATAGGGCTTGGAAAAACCGATCCGGAAACATAGTTAACCCAAATTTAGTAACTCTTAATTATACTGACACTATGATTATTAACGCTCAATCTGAGAAAACACTTACAGTTGAGGGGCATCTTAAATTAACACCTACCTCATTCGCTATTACTAGAAATGTAAACTATCTTGCATCTTGTTACCCTGTAGGATCTACCTTAGAAAGTGCCTTTGGTGCCACTAACTCCGCTGGTCTAATTTCTACTGGATCATCAGGTAACAGTGACCAAATATGGATGCCCGACGGGAGTGGCGGTTTTGATCGGTATAACTACTCTGCGATTAATTTTGCTGGTGATAGAGCGTGGAAAGATAGATATGGTAATATTATTAACCCTTCTTCAATTGAGTTGACGCCTGCTATTATTATTATTAATTTCGGAGATGCTCATAATATTGAAACATCTCAACCTTCGAGCTACAACCTATTGTAAAATACATGACACCATCTAAAACTATCGCATTCTGCCTTATAATTCTCAGTCTGAGAGTGTATTCCTATGACCTTAGCATTCAAAACACCTCAACTCTTAGTGATCCAGATTTGCCCATCCTAGCTGCAAATGGTTCACTTCTAGGTGACACGAGCAGCACATTACGACTAGGCTTTTTTAATTCATTTACAGATTCCGCAGTCTCGAATTTTTCGGGCTCCGATGCGTCTGCTTTACTCGCAGATTTTATAACATTTGGTTCTTCGCCTCAGACTATAACTAGAGAATTGGGAGAAAACGGATTTACGAATAATACATTCATAGAAGATTTAGTTAATGGAGGTCCTGACCCGACTTGGACTGGCATTATGCCTTATCTACTCGTCACAAATAATTCTGATTCCGAATATGGAGTTTTTAAATTTAATGATGCGATTGGAGAAGAGGACAACTTTGGATCAGGTTCTCTTGGTTTGCAACTTTCAACTGGTGAAGGGGCAATTCTGCTAGGTAGTAATGGTGGTAGCATCAGATCTCCCGCCAACTTTACAAACTCATTTATGCTAATTCCAGAACCATCATCTACAATTCTATTAGGTCTTGGAGCAGTAGCTTTTATAACACGCCGCAAGCGTTAATTTTTTTAAATCCTCCCCCATTACACGAGATAAAAGGCAGGTATTATAACCTGCCTTTATCATTTATGCTAAATCTCGTTCAGCTCCGTAATATTAAGCCAACTTAAGCGTTTCTTCCGCCCAGCTTCTTATCTTTTGGTAATCCTCTTTATTTGTCTGAAGATCTTTTTCGTAAGATGGAATCATTTCCTGTAACTTAGCTTTCCAGCCTTCCATCTTATCTGGATAACACTTCGCAAGCAGCTCCAGCATTATAGAGACAGAAGTGGATGCCCCTGGAGACGCTCCTAATAAGGCAGAGATACTTCCATCTTCAGAAGATACTACTTCCGTACCAAATTGTAAGACTCCGCCCTTTTTCTCATCTTCTTTTATAATCTGCACTCGCTGCCCTGCAGTAAGTAGCTCCCAACTTTCTTCTGCTGCATTAGGGAAAAACTTTCGTAGAGCGTCTACACGGTCGGCGTGCGTTTGCATCACTTGCTCAATCAAATACTTGGTCAAATCTATATTATCTTTGCCTACCGCAAGCATAGGAATAAGATTATCAAGCTTCACGGAGGAGGTTAGGTCAAAAAGTGATCCAGTCTTAAGGAACTTAGGAGAAAAACCGGCAAACGGTCCAAAAAGTAACGCCTGCTTACCATCTATAACTCTAGTGTCTAAGTGAGGCACAGACATAGGAGGCGCTCCCACATCCGCTAGTCCATACACTTTAGCCGAATGCTTTTTCACTACTTCTTCATCTTTACAAACTAACCACTGACCACTTACAGGGAAACCACCAAAGCCTTTTCCTTCTGGAATATCTGCTTTCTGGAGAAGAGGTAAAGCAGCTCCACCTGCCCCGATGAAAACAAACTTAGTCAAAAGCTCTCGCTTTTTACCTGTTTTAAGGTTCTTAGTTTTTAAACGCCATCTTCCATCTTTCATGCGGTCTATACCTTTAACGATATGACTCGTCGCTAAAGAGATCGTATCATCGGCATCTAGAGACTTTAACATTTGTCTTGTTAACGCACCAAAATCTACGTCGGTTCCACAGTCCATCTTAGTGACTGCGATTTTTTCACCTTCTCTACGCTTATCTAAGAGAAGAGGTGCCCAATTTTTAATCTTTGTCTTATCTTCCGTGTATTCCATTTCTTCAAAGAAATGGTGCTGCGACATGGTCGCAAAACGATCCTTAAGGAATTGCACATTTTCATCTCCATAGACGAAGCTCATGTGCGCCACCTGGTTAATGAAGTCTTCTGGGTTTGATAAAGCCCCTTGCTCTAAGAGCCATGCCCAAAACTGCTTGGACTCCTCAAATTGCTCGTTAATTTTAAGTGCCTTAGAAATGTTGATTTTACCATCTTCACCTCGGCTTGTATAATTAAGCTCACAAAGCGCGGCGTGTCCTGTTCCTGCATTATTCCATGCGTCGCTACTTTCGCTTGCAGGTTTTTCTAGAGCCTCGATGATTTGTATCTTAGCTTCAGGCATAAGATGCTTCATCAGCATGCCAAGAGTAGCGCTCATAATGCCACCTCCAATGAGGATCACATCAGATTCGGGAAAGGTAATTCTCTGTTCCATAATAAGTAAAAAAGGTGCAGACCTCTGCCCCCTCTTGCCCATTCTGTCAAATGTATTTGAGGGAAGTTATCTGTAATAACTAAAGATTTTCTTAATTGGTTTAATATCTTTCTATTCAGATATCACTCTGCCTCACGTTCATTAATAAACGCTTCTACTTTTTCAACTAAAAGCTCCCAATCATATCCTCCCACCATAAGGACATTATCCTTAGCGCTTACCTTTGCCTCTTCCAGCCATTCTGTAAATGCATTGCTCTGTCCTAGCGGGGAAAACTCTAAGACCAAGTTTCTTTCTAATTTAACATTCGGCAGTGCTTCTCCTAGGCTCACTGCTAAGGCGATCTCGGCATCAGAAGCATTAACGTAGTTCACTGAGATACGCTCAGGAGCTTTTTTCCTCACTCCATCAAATACGATTTCATATTTCTTCCAAATACGCCCAATCTTCGTGAGTGCTTTCTCACTTCTAACCACCATTCCGGTATTCATAGGCGAGAGACTCCCTTCAATGAACGCTGTCGTTCTAAGCAAATGAGTTACCTCTGCATCATTCTTGAAACTTCTCGGAGACATAAATTCGTTTAGCTTATTAAAATGAGAAATCATGCCCTTCTCTGTGGCACGCCTCGTCATAGGTGTTTCTTCCGTTTGATCTACTCTTCGCTCCTCATAGAGAAAAAGGCTCACTCCACCTAAAATCATAAGACCGAGAGGAAAGCCTACAATAAGGAACTTAACGAAGGATTTTTTTTCTGACATAATTGTATAACCCTGAAAATAATTTAAGATAAACACTCTGCAATAGCTAAAGCTGCTTTTTTATGTGCTCCACCACCGCCAAGCTGTAGTTTAACTTCTGCCAGATTAGCTTCCATCTGCTCGCGGTATTGCTCATTGGATAAAAGCTCTTTCATTTCCTTATAAAGATTTTTTGCGGTGACCTCAGATTGGATAAATTCCTTCACCACCAGTTGATCCGCGAGTATGTTCACCATACCTATGTAGGGTATTTTCACCACCATCTTAGCGATCCAATACGTAACAGCGGACACTTGGTAAACGAGGGCATATGGCAACCCGTAAAACCCCGCCTCTAAAGTAGCGGTTCCACTTGCGACCCATGCAGCGGTCGCCTCTTGCATGAGGCGATGGCTCTCCCCTACTTTCGCAGTTAAACGGTCTCTATCTGTGAAATCGTTTTCCAAAAGAATACCGTTCACGAGCTCCATTATCTTATCAGATGCCACCGCGAGCTCAAAATCTACTTCGGGAAATTCACGCGCCAGGCGCTCACTAGCCTGAAGCATAGAAGGGAGGAGTGACTTTACTTCCCGCGATCTACTTCCTGGGAAAAGCCCCACTAAATTACTCTGACGCTCTATCTTTACACGTCTCTCATCCAGCTCTTCCACCATGGGATGCCCCACCCATTCCGTCTGCAATCCAGACTCTTCATAAAGAGCTTTCTCAAACTCAAAGACACAGAGCATCAGGTCTAATAACTTTGCCATTTGAGGAATACGCCCTCGATTCCATGCCCACACCTGAGGGGAAATGTAATAGCAAATCTTTCCCTTATAACCTTTTTTTCTGAGCGCCTTCGCCAATCGGAGGTTAAATCCAGGATAATCCACTAAAATAACTGCCGCAGGATCTAGCGCCTCTATTCTCTGTAATATCTCTGCAAACTTCTTCTTAAACCATCCATATTTCTTAAGCACTTCTGTAATTCCAATAACAGCAGCCTCCTCCACCCAGTCTTCAAATCCTTCTCCGTATTTCTTCCTTAACTCAGGACCTCCTAAACCTGCGTAGGCTTTATCTTTACCCGCATCTGTTGAGACGAACGCATCAAGTAATTCCGCAGCATGAAGATCTCCACTCCTCTCGCCTGAAACTAGAAATACCGTTTGCTTCTCCATGGTCGCTTTTTTACAAATTACAGTGCCCCCCTTAAATTACAGGTCTCACTGGTATACCGTTCTCCGCCAGATATTTCTTGGTCTCTGGAACTGTGAATTCGCCAAAGTGAAAAATACTCGCCGCCAGCACCGCATCAGCACGTCCCGCCTCTAAAACGTCTACCATATGCCCTAGCGTACCAGCACCACCGCTCGCTATAACTGGAATACCCACCGCATCGCTGACGGCACGCGTAAGCGCAATGTCATACCCCGCCTTCGTCCCATCTGCATCCATACTAGTTAAAAGAATTTCTCCCGCACCGCGTTCATAGACCTCCTTTGCCCATTCTATGGCATCTATCCCAGTTGCCTTTCTCCCGCCATGAGTGTAGATACCCCACTTACCTTCACTTTCTTGCTTCGCATCTATCGCCACCACTATGCATTGGCATCCAAACTCTTCAGCGCCCTCATTTATAACCTCTGGGCGCTTTATCGCCGCTGAATTCATCGCGCACTTATCAGCGCCAGCCTGCAGCATTTCATGCATATCACTCACGGCACGGATCCCTCCTCCAACTGTCAGAGGCGTGAAACATACGGCGGCAGTACGCTCTATAACATCCACCATGGACTTCCTACCATCAGAGGTCGCCGTAATATCTAGGAAGACGATCTCATCCGCTTGTTGTTCATTATAGGCAATGGCACATTCCACGGGATCACCAGCATCCACTAAATCAACAAAGTTAATACCCTTCACCACGCGACCATCAGTAACATCTAAACATGGGATGATTCGTTTCGCGAGCATACACAAAAGAACGCTGACTTTCATCAACGTTCAATCAAAAACCAACCTTATCTCTATTTACAGGGCGATCCTAAAGAAAATATCTATACCAGTTTACATCCCTATTGACGAAAAATTGATACAATATACATTCCATGTAATAACGTGAAAAATACACCTCATAAGACTCGCATACTTATTGCTACCGCAGGCTTCGGTGAAGGTCATAATAGTGCTGCTAATGGTCTAAAATATGCCTTAGGCGCAGATGAGGTTGCGCAAATCGTTGACCCCTGTGAGATTGCGGCTCCTCGTATCAATGAGAGGCTAAAGGTCGCCTACCGCCGTCTCTCCACCCATAATCCCTATATTTGGAAAAGCATTTATAATGCCTGCGATAAGAGAGACTTCACTAAGGAGCGGCTTCCTGTAATGAGAAAAATTCGCGCCACCCTAGGAAATCTCATAGAAGAAAAAGAGGCCGAGGCGCTACTTTCCACTTACTTTATTTACCCCTACTTTCTGGAAAGGTATGTAAAGAGAAAAGGGCGTCAGGTTCCAGTATTCACCGTTCTTACAGACTCCATAGAAATTAACGCCGCGTGGTTTAAAGCACCCTGTGATCACTGGTTTGTCACAGATCAATTCACGAGACAAAAACTTATTCGCTTTGGACTGTCCCCCGGCGTTGTTCATGAATTCGGCTTTCCCATTCATCCAAAGTTTACAGAACTCACCCCCCTTTCTGCTGACGCAGAGATAGAGCCCTTTAAAGTCCTCTTTTTCCCCACTACTCGTCGGCCCGATGTTAAGAAGACCGCTCTCGCTACCCTTAGAGCAGATGCCCGAACTCATCTCACTATCGTTCTCGGTAAGAATGTAAAACAGCTCTATAAGTTGGCGACTGAGCTAAAAAACGAATACCCAGATCGCGTGAAGTTCCTTGGCTGGACACAGCATGTCCCAGAACTACTCACCTCACATCATATTGTGATTGGAAAAGCAGGAGGCGCCACCGTCCATGAAGCAATAGCTGCAAACTGCCCTATGCTCGTGCATCACATGGTCCCTGGGCAAGAAGAAGGAAACCTCGCACTCTTACGCGCTAGCCAATGTGGTGAATATGTAGGCTCACCATCAGAACTAGGATCCGCCATCCAAGATCTTCTTTCCCATAATGGCTCGCTCTGGCGACTCCAGAAAGAGAACATGCTCAGAATCGCCAAGCCAAACGCTGCTAAAACGATCTCAGACTTCGTGCTAGAACACCTGCCATGACCGTGCAAATAGCTGACAGAAAGATCCACTTCCCACGGTGTCCTCTCATCATGGGGATAGTGAACATAAATGAAGATTCTTTTTCTGGTGATGGTTCATTATCTAAAACGCAGATTAAAGAGCAGTGCATCCGTAAGATAAATGAAGGCGCAGACATCATAGATCTAGGCGCGGAAAGCGCTAGAACAAACCGCGAAGCGATTTCCGAAGCTGAGGAAGTCCGTAGACTTCTCATGGTGCTTGCAGAATGGAAAGATATTGTGGATTCCAGTAAACCTATTGATAAGGTGCAACTCAGCCCTCCTATACTCTCAATAAATACTTGGAGACCACCAGTCATTAAAACCATTCTGGAATCCGAATATACGCAAGATATAAATATTATCAACGACATGAGTGCTCTAGCCTTTCCTGAAACCCTTGATTACATTCGGGACTCTGGAGCCTCTCTCCTCGTTATGCACTCTGTAGGGCTCCCTAAAGAAAATCACTCAGATCAAAGGTGGGATAATATCATTGAGACGCTAGATGACTTTTTTCAGGAAAAAATAGCACTCGCAGAAGAATATGGACTCAGAAAAGAAAGACTCATTCTAGATCCAGGCTTAGACTTTGCTAAGACAAGCAATGATAGTCTTAAGATTCTTAATAAGCTGTCAGAACTTGTTAAAAATCATAACTGTCCTATTCTTATTCCACTTTCCAGAAAAGGCTTCATCGGGGACACCCTGAATCTAGAAGCTCCTATTGAAAGAGACGCTGGCACCATTGCTTGCCTTACCTTTCTAGAACAAGATCAACCCTACATCGTAAGAGTGCATAATGTAAAAGCCTGCCGACAAAGTCTCAAAATTCTAAATGAAGTAATATAGTAAATAGTTTTTTTAAAACTTCTATTGACACAATATGCATAAGAACACTATCTTATTTGTATGGATTGTTTGTAAAACTTAATAAGTTATATATATAATAGTGTGAAAACACTTTAAGTTATACAGGATCCCCCCCAATTATATTATGAAAAAATTTACATATTTACTTTTCGCCACCTTGCTAGCCACTCCTGCAGTATTCAGCCAAGCTAAATCCGATGTTGTAGGATATATCACCTTAGATTGTCCTGCTAACTCTGATGCCCGCTGGGGACTCCCGATGGAACGTAAGTCTGTAGCTTCTGCTGTTTTGTCATCTGCTCCCGCAAGTAATATTCTAACTTCCTCTTCATCAGCATTTGGTGATTTCACCTCCTCTGAATCACATTATGTAATGTTTACTTCTGGCGCCAAAGAAGGACTTATTGCACTTATTACTGCAAACACTGCCACTTCAATCACTGTTTCTCCTCAGACTGGACAAACTTTGATAGGAATTGTCGCTACTGACACCTTTGATGTCATTCCATTTTGGACTCCTATTACATTATTTGCTAATACTTCTGTCCCTGCAGGCACAGAACTACAGTTTTTTCAATCAGCATCGTCAACTGCTGGTGCTAACATTTCATCTGATTTAACGCTAACATTCGATGGTGCAAATTGGAAGGCTGGTTTCCTTCCAGATAATAATTATGAAATTTATCCTTATGAAGGATTTATAGTTCGTAATCAAAGTAATTCACCAATTTCAACTATCATTGAAGGTTTTGTTCCAACTTCTAACAACTATATTGGAATCGATAAATTAGCACCTGGTCTACCTCAAGATAACACTTTTACACTTGCTAACCCTGTAAACGAAAATATTGGAGGACTGACATTCCCTCAATCATCTTCAGGTGATGAAATTCTAATTTTTGATAATTCTGCCACTGGCTTTAACAAATCTGCATCAACTACGCTTACGTTTAATGGTTCTTCATGGATGAACGGATTCCTACCGGCAAATATTGAGCTTGAAGGAGGGCATAGCTTCATATATAGAAGACATTTCTCTAACTCTACGGGCACCACTGCCATCCGTGATGAGCAAGATTATATACAAAATCTTTGATAAACTATTTAATTAATTTATACGACAATTACATATGAAAAATACAATATTGATATGCCTAGGACTGGCATCCAGCGCATTTGCCACAGTAACAATAAACTTCACTGGCGGACTTGGTGCTACAGTTGGTCTCACTGACTCGAATGGTATAAGTGCAGGACTGCAATGGGGAATAGTGGCTTCAACAGATAATTTTGCTGCTAGTGCATGTAACTACGGCCCTGTAGGGACTACGTTAGACTCAGGCATATCTTCTGGATGGATTCAAGTGAGCTCTAATGACTATGTATGGCTCGCTGATAGTGCAGCTACGGTAGGAGCACCAAATTCATACACAGGAGATTTTGGACCTGGTCTCGAAGGAGGTATCGTTAGTCTTACTAATATTGATGTATCAGGAGCAGTAGGCACGGGTGATAGCTACGGGCTCATATGGTTCGACTCAGGTACTGGTCTTAGTGCAGGAGATACATACACCACATTCATGAGTGGTGGATCAGACGGGACTACAGCGGGCTTCCCGACTGCGGATACTGAAATTCAAGCTGACGGAACAACAGTGCAAGCATTTTTCGACGATATCAGAACTAATGCCGATGGAACTACAAAAACTGTTACTGTTATCCCAGAACCTACATCAGGTGCACTTCTTGGACTTGCTGGACTTGCTCTCGTAGCACGTCGTAAGCGTTAATTTGTTAATAAATTCTAATTTTAAAAAGGCACGCTCATTCGAGCGTGTTTTTTATAGAATGTAATCTGATTATTTATCAATAAGCTCATTTTTGAAAAGCTATTGTAATGACCTTCCTCAATTGGCATGATAAATGCTAGGAAATGATTAGATGGGGTAACCCATATGTGCTAAGTTCATCTTTAATGGCAGGTTTACATCAAAGTCTTTCTCAAAGTCAGAGCCTAGCTCCACATATACGGCAAAGCTTAGAGATCTTACAGGCAAGCACGTTGGAGCTAAACCAGCTTGTCCAACAAAGTATCCAGTTTAATCCTGTTTTAGATGATGATTCTGAATCCATTTCTCTCCAAGAATTGGAAAAGGAACAATCAGATGAAAATAAAGATGCGGTCAGCCAAGAAAATTACGAAGATCTAAGAGAGCTCGCCATCATCGAGAACCGCTCTGTGGGCACCGCCTCAGACGCTCAAGAAAAGCGAGATTACATGATGAACTCTCTTGTAGGGGCTAAGACCCTTCAACAGCATTTACTAGATCAGCTCGATATCAGCCTTGCCAGAGATGAAGTGAGGGACGCCGCGCGCTTACTGGTGGGTGATATTAATCAAAAAGGGTATTTAGAATCTCCCCTTTCGCAGCTTGCTGTAATTTTCCTGCTCCCTTTTGAGCTTTTAGAAGAAGCGAGAAACCTTCTCCAAAGATTTGATCCTGTAGGAGTAGCCGCTCAAGACCTAAAAGAATGCCTACTGATACAGCTAGAAAGAAAACAGCTCCAAGATTCACTAGAATATGAAATCGTGCGACTTCATATGGACGCTCTCGCAAGAAAGCATTTTTCTCAAATAGCAAAAGCAACGAAGACTAGCGAAGAAGACGTGAAGGACGCAGCTAGACACATAGCGATGCTAGATCCCGCGCCTGGTTCTTCCTTTGACGGCACAAACAACCCCATTGTCCTTCCTGACCTTTGTTTCGACAAAGATGATGATGGTCAGTGGCATGCATCCCTGACAAATGAGTATCTCCCAAAAATAAAAATCAATGATACGTATAAATCCATGCTTTCCACAGGTAGGGACAAGAACTTACAAAACTATCTAAGAAGGCAGATCCAAGAAGGTAGATACCTCATTAAAGCTCTAGACCAAAGGCAAGAAACCATCATCGCCATTGGAGAGGAAATCATTCTTAAGCAGATTGACTTCCTAGAAAAAGGAATCTCTCATCTTCACCCGCTGACCATGAATGACATCGCAGATAAAATAGGGATTCACGCTACTACCGTCTCTCGTGCGGTTCATGCGAAATATGTGAGAACTCCCCATGGCGTTATAGAGTTAAGACGCTTCTTTTCTAGTGGCTACACTAAAAAAAGTGGTGAAACCGTTTCTAACTCAGGCGTCAGAGACACCCTCCAAAAAATCATCGAAGGAGAGGATAAAACTAAACCGCTTTCTGATTCTGCCATTGAAAAACTCTTAAAAGAAAAAGGGTTAAAAGTCGCACGGCGCACAATTGCTAAGTATCGGGAGCAGCTCGGCATTCTTCCTTCTCACCTGAGAAAAGGATTCTAAACCTCCTTCAATAACACTACGTGCAGATAAATTTCTGGCTTATCAAATACCCTCCTTTCTCTCCCCCCTCTTCACCCAAGGTTATATAATAATCTGCGTACTGCTGTAATTGTTCATTATGTTCGATGATCACAATTGTATTATTCCCCTCTAACAAAGACCGTAGCGCACCCCCTAGCACCTCCACATCCATAAAGTGTAACCCTCTCGTGGGTTCATCTAGGATATAAAGGGTCGCGTTATTCTCGCTTCCTCTGTGAACATGTTTCGTCGCTTTAAGAAGCTCGCTCGCAATTTTCACTCTTTGAGATTCCCCTCCAGAGAGAGTATGTGCGCTTTGCCCAAGCCTTAAGTAACCCAGCCCCACAGAGTGCAGGGATCTGAGCGCGTTCGCAATCTTTGGGGTGTTTTCAAAGAAGGCGAGATTCTCAGAAATAGAAAAATTAAGCACCTCAGATACACTACGCCCCTTATATCGCACCTCCAACGTCTCCCTATTAAACCGAGCACCGTCACAGGCATCACACGTCACGTACGCATCATTCAGAAACTCTAAAACGATGTGAACCTTACCAGAGCCCAGACACTTTTCACACCTTCCGCCTTTCACGTTAAAGCTAAACCGGTTCGCTTCATATCCACGCTGGCGAGAGAGTGGCAGCTTCGCGAAGAGCTCCCGTATATGATCATACATCCCAGAATAGGTTGCGGGGCTGGATCTAGGAGACCTTCCGATAGGGTCTTGGTTAACGACCACCACTCGGTTAAACACCTCAAGCCCGGTAATCTCTGCCTGCGGGGTGAACTCCTTTCCTTTATTGAGTTTGTATTGGGCAAAGGGTGCTAAAGTCTTCGTAATTAGAGAGGACTTCCCTGAACCACTGACGCCTTCAATGATAACTAGAGACCCAACGGGGATCTCCACGTCTATCCCTTTTAAGTTATGGAGCGTCGCGTTCTTAATCACTAACCAGTCTTCTGCTCTGCCATCCTTCTTCGCATTTTTAGCTCCATCCTTTCGGAGCTTAGAGAGCCACATTCCTGTAGGCGAGGACGCCTCCTTCATCAGCTCTTGGGGCGTTCCTTCCGCTAAGATCTCCCCCCCATTCTCTCCCGCCCCAGGACCTAAATCAATCACCCAATCCGCCGCTAAAATGAGTTCCGCATCATGCTCCACTATCACCACCGTATTCCCCGAGTCCCGTAACTTCTTCAAGGCTTTCACCAGCAGTTGGCTATTAGACTTATGTAAGCCTCTGCTCGGCTCATCTAAGACATAGACCACCCCTGATAATCCACCACCCAGCTGAGAGGCTAGGCGCAGCCTTTGGTATTCCCCTGCGGACAGCTCATTCCCCCACTGGTGGAGCTTTAGATACCCAAGTCCCACTTCCTCAAGAAAGCCAAGCCTTTTAAGAATTTGTGCCCGAACCTCATCTACCACCGTCGCCAGAGAAGAGGGGAACTCTAGTGTCCCTAGTAATTCCGTAAGAGCAGAAACAGAGAGCGCAGAAAGCTCCGCTATCCCAAGCATCTCATCTCTAAAGCCCAGCTTAACGCATAAATACGCAGGTTTCAGCCTTCCCCCATCACAAGCCTTACACCGCTCACCATTCACACGTCCATCCCCACGGCACGGCTCACATTGATAAAGGTGAGAAGAATAATTAAAGCACGCCGCTGAAAGCAGAGGTAAAAGAAAGCCAGTCTCCGGGTCATGGTATCCCGTCGTAAAAGACAACTCCTGCCAAGTGTCTTGGTTCGGCTCTTGGACGAGCGCCTTCGCGCCTGACTGCGATATTCTCAATGCGATCTCCAGCGAATCCGCTATCCTGGACTCTGCGCCCTCACGGATCATGAGCCGATCCACTACTACGGAAAGACCCTCTCCTACCTCCCACTCATCCTCTAATTCATAGATGCGCATCCCTATTGCCACCCTAAGAAACCCTTGCCGCCTTAAATCATCGACCAACGCCTCTTTCTCAGAAAAGAAGCTCATATTTAGAGGCGCCAGTAACATAACCTTCGTGCGCTCCGTTAATTCCATCAGACGATTCACGATCTCAAGGCTCGTCAACTTTTCCAGCCTCTTGCCTGTCTTAGGCTCATGAGGCACCCCCATCGTACTAAAAAGAAGCCTCAAATAATCATGAACTTCCGTCATCATGGAAACGTCCACCCCTCGCGCCACCTTGTTCTCATCCTGCTGCAGCGCGATCGTCGGGCTCAACCCATCGATAAAATCAAAGTCTGCTTTATCTAAAGCGCGTAAGGACTTCCTCGCTCGCGCTCCTAAGCATTCCAAATACCTCCGCTGTCCCTCCGCATAGAGCGTGTGAAAAGCGAGAGAACTCTTCCCGCATCCACTTGGTCCCGTAATCACCGTAAGCTTCCCCTTAGGAATATCCACATTCACGTCCTTCAGGTTATGCTGACGCGCCCCTCTGATCTGGATATACCCCTCTGACATAGATTATGCTCTAAACAACCAACGCCAGAGAATAAAGAAAAGAAAACACTCAAAACCTCAGACTACCCTCATGTGTGAATTGCTTGATAGGAACTAATGTAGGCAGCAACAGCACTTTAACGCCCTCTAAAAACTAGACTTGCAAAAGCGTTCGCCATAGCGCACGCTTTGAGCGTGAAGACAATTACCGCTACATCTGCTCGTTCAGATTTATACCGAATTATTGATACGGCGCAAACTTCTCATGAGCCTATCCAAATTACAGGGAAGCGAGGCAATGCAGTCTTATTGGCGGAAGAAGATTGGTATGCTATTCAGGAGACCTTGTATCTCCTAGGTATTCCAGGTATGAGGAAATCCATTATTGATGGAATAGCGGAGGACATCTCAACATGTAGTGAAGATATCGACCTATGAGTTACAGCATAGTCTATACGCGACAAGCACGCAAAGACGCAAAGAAACTTAAAGGAAGTCACCTCGCTGAAAAAGCAAAAGAACTCTTAGCCCTCATTGAGGAATCCCCCTTCATAGACCCTCCTCCTTATGAAACCCTTATTGGAGATCTCAGCGGGGCATATTCTAGACGGCTGAACATACAGCATAGACTCGTCTATCAGGTCATAGAGGATGAAAAGACCATCAAGGTTTTACGGCTTTGGACGCATTACGAATAAGATTTCCTAACAAAGACGCCTAATCTAATTGATGAGGAAAATATACGACAAGGTGACATATAATCACCAATTCATCCTCCCAATGTGATTTGCGCTACCTTTTCTCTTTAAAAAAAGTAAAAGATACTCTAGCAGAATGATGAGATGACAAAAATCAGACCATTTTCCCACCTTCTTATTCTTTTCTGCCTTTCGGCGCTCCTCACGGGGTGCTTTAACCAAAAGAATTCTGCTGAAAAAGCGGCAGAGGAAGGCATGCTAATAGTAGGGAATGGAAACGAGCCAAAAGCCCTAGACCCACACCTCGTCAGCGGGGTGGTGGAATCTAACGTTCTACGCGCTCTCTTTGAAGGACTTTGCATTGAGCACCCCAGTGATGACAGCATCGCCTTACCTGGGGCAGCAGAAAGCTGGGAAGCAAATGATAACTTCACGATATGGACGTTTCACCTTAACCCAATGGGGACTTGGTCAGACGGTGTGCCAGTCACTGCGCAGGATTTCGTTTTTGCTTACGAACGTATCTTACATCCAGATTTCCCTTCTGAGTATGCAAGTATGCTTTACTTTATCAAAAACGCGGAAAGCTTTAATAAGGGAGAGGTGAAAGACTTTAGTGAAGTAGGAGTGAAAGCGCTAGCAGAGTTTAAAGTAGAGATCACCTTAAAGTCACCTACCCCTTTCCTTCCTGAAATCACTAAGCACTTTACGTGGCTTCCTGTCCCTAAACACAAAATTCTTGAATTCGGGGAACAAACAGAGCCGCATACCGCCTGGACCTACGCCGAAAACCTCGTTTCAAATGGTGCGTTTCGCCTGAAAAAGTGGAGGAAAAATCATTACATCGAAGTAGAAAAAAACCCTCACTACTGGGATGAGACAAAGCTGAAACTCAATGGCATTCGCTTCATCCCTACTAAGAATATCAATACGGAAGCGAGAATGTTCCTCAATGGGCAACTGCATGTTACCTATCAAATGCCTCCAGACCTTATTCCTACTGCCAATGAGGACTACTCTGGAGAGACAAGACAGGAGCTTTACATCGGGACACGCTTTGTCCGAGCAAATGTGAAGCGCGAATTTACTGGCAAACGTGAAGTCCGCCAGGCTCTTTCTCTTTGCCTTGATCGCCAATCCCTGATCGATAATGTCCTTCAGGGCGGACAAAAAGTGGCGGGCTCAGTAACGCCTCCTTTTGGAAGTTATAAACCGAAGTTTAAAACTGAGTTTAATCCAAAGAAGGCAAAGGAACTCCTTAAGCTTGCAGGATATGATGACGCCACTTCTCTCCCCGAAATTTCTCTCCTCACCACAGATTCGGGTATGCGCACTGCGGAAGCAATGCAGGCACTATGGCGCGAGCACTTAGGCTTGCGCGTCCGCATCATACAAAGGGAATGGAAGTCTTACCTAGAAATGCGTAAGAACTTAGAATTTGACCTTATGGAAGGTGGATGGGTAGGCGATTACCTAGACCCAACGACATTCTTAGATCTCTGGATCGAATCTAATGGTAATAATAATACTGGCTGGGGTGACCCGGCTTATGAAGCGCTCCTTAATGAGGCAGAACTGATTCAAGATCAGACAGCGCGCTATGAAAAACTCATACAGGCAGAGTCTTACGTAATGGGTGCTCTCCCAGCCATTCCTGTTTATCACTACACGACAAACTACTTCATCTCCCCCTTAGTAAAAAATTGGCATCCACTCTTGCTAAATAACCATCCTTATAAGTTTATAGAGCTGGCTACTGAATAAGTGGCTCAATTTTAGCAACATGATTAAGGCTATACTTTCCAGAATTGCACAAACGGCACTCGTAGTTTTTCTACTAGTGACGATTTGCTTTTTCATCGTTCACGCTCTTCCTGGGAATCCCTTCGAGGGAGAAAAAGCAGTGAGCGATGTCGTGATTCAAAAGATGGAAGAGTCTTTTGGTCTTGATAAATCTAAGCCTGTTCAGCTTCTGAATTACTGGTCTAACCTGTTTCTTACGGGAGATATGGGGATGTCCATGAATTTTAAGGGCACACCAGTTAGCACGATCCTTGGACAAAGCTTTCCTATTTCTTTTCAGTTAGGCCTAGTAGCAATGATTTTTGGGTGTGGAATCGGCATGCCCCTCGGTATTATAGCCGCACTTTATAAAAATAAATTTCCAGACTACCTTGCTATGATCGTTGCTATGGCGGGTATCTGCTTGCCAGCATTTGTTATCGGACCACTTCTCCAGCTCTTCGTAGCCAAACCTATCCCATTCCTAAACATTGCAGGCTGGATGCAGCCTCAAGACATTTTATTACCCGCCTTAACCTTAGGCTTCGGGGTAGCCGCTTACATCGCCCGCCTGATGCGTGGTGGAATGCTAGAAGTGCTAGGACAAGACTATATCAGAACGGCTCGCGCAAAAGGAGTGACCACCTCAGACATCATCTTTAAGCACGCTCTCAGACCTGCCATTTCACCAGCGATCACCTATTTAGGGCCTGCATTTGCGGCTGTAATGACTGGATCCTTCATAGTAGAAACGATCTTCCAAATCCCTGGTATGGGACAACACTTTATTGATGCTGTAATAGCTAAAGACATTTTTCTTATTCTCGGTCTTGTCCTTTTTTATGGAATACTGATGGGTCTTGCAAATCTTGCAGTGGACATTCTCCTTCTCTTCTTAAATCCACGTCTCCGCGCTTAATTATGTCAGATAAGATTAAATCAAGTTCTCTCTGGTCTGATGCCTGGGTTCGTCTCCGTAAGAATAAACTGGCGACCGCTAGTTTATTCCTCGTCATCTTCATACTAATCGCCTGCTTCATCCTGCGCTGGTTCTTACCGCATGATCCTAACTTCGCGAATCTGGAGGCTAAATTTCAAGCACCTAGTTTTAAACATTGGCTAGGTACAGACCAACTCGGGCGAGATCTCCTCGCCAGAATTCTTGATGGTGGGCAAATCTCCCTCCTCGTAGCCATTTTAGCCACCATCATTACTGTGTTCACTGGAGTCATCTACGGAAGTGTAGCCGGGTATATAGGCGGATGGGTGCAAAACTTCATGATGAGAATTGTCGATGGCTTACTCGCTCTACCTTTTCTCGTCATCGTGATCCTCATGCGGGAGATGATCTCTGTCTGGGTGGAAAGTGGTGAAAGCTTTTTTACGCAATCCCTTAGGATGGATGAAGACTTTGTGCGACGGTTCGCTAACATCATCCCACTGATCTTTGCCATTGCGGCCTTTGGATGGCTTTCCATGGGGCGCATTGTTTGTACGCAAGCGGCGAACCTCGTCCAAATGGAATACATAGAAGCCGCGCGCTCATTAGGATTAACCCATTGGACCATCGTTAAGCGTCATATCATTCCTAACCTCCTCGGCACTGTCATCATTTACGCCACTCTCACCGTTCCCAGCTTCATTCTCTATGAAGCCACTCTTTCCTTCATCGGGATGGGAATAGAGCCTCCTAATTCCTCATGGGGAATGCTAATCAAAGAAGGTGCAAACCTCATCGAAATTCACCCGAACTTGCTCATCTTCCCAGCCATCATGTTCTCCCTTACACTCTTTGGATTTAACTTCCTAGGAGATGGATTAAGAGACGCCTTAGACCCTAAAACGGCTAAAGATTGATTTTAATCTCTTCTTGAATCCATTAGGCGAAAAACGTATGATTTTGTGACAAATTCATACTAAACTATATCTAAATTATTGTGAGCCCCTTTTTATCGTCAGTTTTGAATAAATTACTATTAATGATACTCTGTTCTTCATCTATAAGAGCAGCGACAATTATCGTAGATGATGCGAATAATCCCGAGGAAGGTGATAATGATGAATTTTTTGTAGTTACTGAATCCGTAGACGTTGGAATTACGTTCGACGATACTATGCCTATCGAATTTAGTGACAATGACTATAGTGGTTGTATAATGATTGATGTTGTAGACTTAAATTATGTAACCTATAATAATGAAGTTTATGTTGCCTTCGGGACAGAACTTAATGAGAAAGGAAACTTATCCAGCTTCTCTCTAGAATCGTTCACGGTTTCTTCGGCAGGTGTCACTTATTATGATCTAGACGCAGTTAATGACAATAGTGTGGTTTATAATGAAGTTAATGATGATCCATTAACCCCACAAAATAATGATGGCGTAGAATTCAACAATGGAGGAGATGATCTAGACACTGCGATTCTTATTCCCGTAAGCTCGTTTGAAGGACTGACTCAGCAAGACACTTTAGAGTTTTGCTATGATTATGATGGACTGACACCTGGTAGAAATAATAACGAATTAGTTACTGGAACTGACGGAACGATTTTCACTTTTCCTTTTCCAGAACCCTCATCTACTACATTACTAGGAATTTCAGTTATCGGTTTTCTTCTTAAAAGAAAGCGATAAGCTACCCTCTTAAAATTTGAGGTGCCATGAAAACAACGTTTATTAACATAGTGTTGTCAAAAGAAGTTTCAGGCATTTATACAAAGATCATTTTTCAGTAAAAAAGAATGGCACAAATCATAGTGAGCACTACGCTCTCTTCTCACATGATTAAAACACTCCGTATTCTAATCTTCACCCTCCCTTATATTACCTTTGGTCAGGCTTTTGAAGCACCCCTTCCTGTAGGTGAAAGTTCATCTACTGCGGCTCCAGAATTACCAGAAGTATCCGCTCTCTCAAATACGGAAATTTACTCTTCGGTAGTTCGTATCGAATGCTCCACACAAGTCTTTGACTATAAGCAACCGTGGACTGCAGGACGCTTTGGAGGCGGGATCGGCACAGGTTTCTTAGTTGGGAAAAACAGGTTCCTCACAAATGCGCATGTCGTTTCAAACGCCAGACGTATCATCATCAATAAGCGAGGTTCGGACATTAAACACCCTGCTCGTATTATTCACATCGCCCATGATTGTGATCTCGCCCTTATTGAGGTGGAAGACTTCTCTTCTTTCGTCGGACTCCCATATCTTAAAATCGCGGATAATGTCCCTAAGTTAGAAAGTGAAGTCCGTGCCGTAGGGTATCCTGTCGGTGGAAACCGCCTATCTGTTACCAGAGGTGTAGTATCTCGCATTGATTTCAGACCATACTCTCACAGCCAAATAGATATGCACCTCATCGTGCAAGTAGATGCAGCGATCAATCCAGGAAACTCAGGTGGTCCCGTTCTCCAAGGTGAAGAAGTAGTTGGGGTAGCATTCCAAGGTCTTAGAGGTGCAGATAATACCGGATTTATGATTCCTGTTCCCGTAATAGATCGTTTTCTTAAAGATATAGAGGATGGGGAATATGATCGGTATGTGGACTTAGGCGCGACTCACTTCCCCCTCTTTAATCCAGCGATGAAGAAAGCCCTTGGCCTTCCTGAGAATTCAGCAGGAGTTCTCATTTCAGACATCATCCCAGATGGTGCCTGTGATGGAGTCTTAGAAAGGGGAGACGTTCTCGTGAAAATAGATGGGAATCTCATCGATAACGCAGGTAACATTGAAGTTTCTGGTGAGAAAGTCCTACTCCATGAAGTTGTAGAAAGGAAGTTCGCTGGAGATAAAGTAGATCTCGTCTTCATGAGAGATGGGGAAGTCATGGAAGAAAGCATTACACTAGTCCCCTTCCCTGCTTCACGAGTCTATGCGATTTCTTATGACACTAAGCCTAGGTATTACTTTAAGTCTGGGCTCCTCTTTCAGCCCATGGATTTCAATCTCTTCTCGGTCTATAAAATAAACAACCCGAGCGCTCGTCACCTCTATCAGAATTATATCGATGATGGTATTTTTAAAACGAGAGAAGATCTCGTGGTGCTGACGACTATCTTTGATGATAAACTCACCTCTTCTCTCTCTAACTTCGAAGGGCTCGTCGTAAAATCCATAAACAATACGCCTGTTAAGAGTTTATCCCATCTCCATAAATTAATGGAAATACAAGACTTGCCTGATTTCCTAGAGATCCGCTTTGAAGGCACTAAAAAGCCGCTTATCCTCCCGACCAGTGAATTGGAAGAAGCGAACTCCCGTATTAGTACAAATCAAGGCATCACTCAATTCTATAACCTTTAATCCTTTTTATCTTCATGCGCTCTTTATTAATTTTAGCCCTTACCTCTTTCTTTCTCATTAGTTGCGGAAAGGAGGAAATCCCCCCGGAACCTGATGGCTTTATTCGTGTAAATGCCACTCTACAGGAGTTTAGTGAGGGACAACCGTGGGATCGAAAGCCTTCCGTGCAAAGGCGCGGTCTAGGCGCATTACTCCCTAACAAACAAATTCTGACAACCAGTGAAATGGTAGCTAAACAAGTGTACCTGGAGCTAGAATCTGCAGACGGATCTGAAACAATCACGGCAAAGGTCGTTGCCATTGATAGAGACGCCAACCTTGCCCTCCTTGAACCTGAGAACAAGGATGAAGAGAGCTTCCTAGATGAACTTAAAGCTCTAGAGCTAAGTCCTGCCCTAAAAATTGGAGACAAAGTAGAAACCTGGCAGCTTGAGAATAATGGTCAAACTACTGTCACTAAAACAAATATTTATGCCGTAGATGTGGTCAATACTCATTCAGGCGGAAAACGCTTTTTCAGTTACCTCCTGAAAGGCTCACTACAGAGTGCTTCTAACAGTTACACCGTTCCCATTCTTTCTAAAGGGACTCTCGCAGGCATCCTCACGAGCTACGATTCTGAAGACCAAATCAGCGAAGTCATCACATCGCCTATCATTGAACAATTCTTGGAAGATGCTTCAGATGGAGATTACATCGGCTTTCCTTCTCTCGGAGTGGCCGCCACCAAAATGCTAGATAAAACATTCCGTGACTGGCTCGGATTAGAGCCAAATGAAGGCGGTCTATACCTTACACGTGTAGCAAAAAATTCTGCCGCAGGAGAAGCGGAGCTACAAGTAGGAGATGTATTGCTCTCTCTTGATGGTCACGGCCTCGATCTAAAAGGCTATTATGATGATGCAGAATACGGCAAGCTCAGTTGGACGCATTTAATAAGAGGCTCAAAAGAGATTGGTGATAGCTTAAGTGTTAAAATCAAAAGAGATGGAGAAATTATTGAAAAAAAAGTCACTCTCCGTGCGCCCGCACCCTTACTTATCCCTAATGAATTTCCACCTACTGGACCGCAGTATTTCATAAAAGGTGGAGTCATCTTTCAGCAACTCACTAAGAGATACCTACAAGCATATGGTAAAGATTGGACAAGCCGTGCTCCCCTCAACCTACTAGATGTATATTACCAACCAGAGAACTATGAAGACCAGTTCGAGGAGGCAGTAATTATCACTGGCATTATCCCAAGCCAAAACACCGTTGGTTATGAATCCGTGAGAAACTCTCTCATCAAGAAGGTAAACGGCGTTGATATTAAAAAAATATCTGACTTAGAAACAGGATTTGAAAACCCCGAAGACGACATTCACCACATAGAGCTATCAGAAGCTCCCTATGAAATTTATTTAAACGCAGAAGCGTGTAAGCAAGTAGATCAAGCCTTAGTAGATCAAGGCTTGCCTGCACTAAAAAGATTCACTCCCTCAGAAGAAGCTCCTGTAGAGGAGGAGCAAGAAACTGATCAAGGTAAATAGGATCAATATAATTAAGAAAAGCAAAGGCGCTCATAGCGCTAATTTCCAAAGGGAAAGAATTATGAGCGCTCGCGACGTCTAACAAGAAATAATCCAGTAAGCCCAAGAAGAGCCGTAAAGGTTGGCTCCGGAATAGTCTCAACAGCATCAAAGCGGAATGACTCGAAGAAACTTTCATTGGCAGTAGTCCATGTCAGCGTCGTTATACCTGAGATAGTGAGGCTTCCCCAATCTTGGCTGGGTCTGCCTGCACCTGAAGAAGCATTACCTGCGACTGAACCGAAAGTAAAAGTACTGCCAGAAGATGATGTAGTAGGCGCGGTAGTAGAAGTGCCAGTTGTAAATGACCAATTCCCTGCATCAGCAGTAAAAACGTTTGAGTTTGCTAGTGCAGGTCCTTGATTATCTTCAAAAAGGACAGTTCTATTGTAGTCATTGTTTGTGATGGTGAGATCAACCGCTTGATTAAATGTAAAGACGGCAACATTCCCAGAATTAGAAGCACTTTCAAGACCATTAGTCCCTTCATCATTTACGTTAGTAATAGAATAGGCAACCCCATTAATTATTCCTCCACCCGATACAAGAGTTGCCGCTTGGGCTTGAGAAGAAAGATTTGTTAACAATAATAGCAGAAGTTTTTTCATAGAATTTTATGTAATTTGGGCTAATTTTTTTCTTTTTCAATTAAAAAGCAGTTTCTGTTACAATAGGGAGTAAGAGGCTCTCCATCAAGTTATGTGGAAAGGCGTTCAAATGACTATATTCATCTGAATGCAACCATCTCCTACTCTTAACTACTTAGGCTTACCTTTCTTAGAAATTCTCTCTATAGACCAATCTAGAGAAGTAATTATTTTCA
>CALLLS010000020.1 GCA_938008215.1 uncultured Verrucomicrobiales bacterium
ATACTCCTTTAGAATAGGGTAAGCCACCAGGTAAACAGAGCGCCACCCATCATCGATGGTGATCAAAACATTTTTCTCAGGTAACTCCTTCTCTCTTCTTTTCCACGCCATGAAGTCTGACATAGAGATCACATTTATTCCAGAATCATGGATTTCCTTCATTTGGGCGGCAACGGCTTCTTCGCGCAGCCGCATCTCAGTCGCCTCTCTCTTAGCTGAAAAGTCATGATAGCATAGAACGCTGACTTGTGATTCAGGTTTTGGGCTTCCATTTTCTGCCTCCTCTTTATTCTCCGCCCCTTCTGGTAACTCTACTTGTGCATGAGAGAGGCATGAGAATAGAAATACTGCGCTGAATGTAAGTGAATGGATTAGTCGCTTCATACTTTAGAGAAACCTTTTTAAAATCGGAGCGAGATCTTTTTTTACCTCCTCAGACCATAGTTCTTTGGCGGTCATTATTGAAGTATTCAAGAGCGAAAACTCCTTTTGCTCCTCTGTTATGGGAAGAGTTTTAATCGTTTGGGCGAGCACCTTCTTAGCGTTCTTCGTGTTTTTTCTGAGATAGGCAATAATCTCTTGGATGTCTACCTCTTGGTTTTTCCAACAGTCATAATCGGTCACTATGGACAGCGATGCGTATGCAATTTCCGCTTCACGACAAAGCTTGGCTTCGGCGATGTTTGTCATCCCGATCAAATCAAAACCATGATGGCGGTTCACCTCACTCTCCGCTCTGGTCGAAAATGCAGGGCCGTCCATATTCACATACGTTCCTCCGTTTTGGCAAGGCAAGTCTAGGGAGTTACAAGATTTCTCTAGAGTATTACGTAGGAGGTCATTCGTAGGATAACCAAAAGGTAAGTGAGCGACGATACCGCGCCCAAAAAAGGTATGTTCGGTTCTGTGCGTGGTTCTATCATAATACTGATCTGGCAAGACGATATGCATCGGTGGCAACTCTTCCTTCAGACTTCCCACTGCCCCTACTCCTATAACCCATTGCACACCAAGGGACTTTAAAGCCCAAATGTTAGCACGATGGGGGATCTCCTGAGGTAAGATGCTATGCCCTTTCCCGTGACGTGGCAGAAACCATACCTTACGCCCCTCTAGCTCGCCTCCTACGATGAAATCAGACGGAGCACCAAAGGGTGTCTCTATAATTTTCTCTTCCACCTTCTCTAGCCCATCCAGCTCATAAAGACCGCTCCCCCCAATAATACCTATAGCACTCATATTTTTATTAATGCGTGATTCAGCCTCACTACCAATTACTTTTTTGATAATAAAGACTTCCCTGTCATTTCGGCAGGCTGCGCCACCTCTAGCATATCAAGTAAGGTAGGAGCGACATCGCCTAAAATCCCATCCGCTAATGTATATTCTCCAAAGTCCGCTGCCACGTAAATCATGCTGACAAGGTTTGTGGTGTGGGCGGTATGAGGAGAGCCATCTGGTTTGATCATTTGTTCACAATTCCCATGATCAGCAGTGATAAGGGCTTTTCCGCCAAGCTCTTTTACTTTTTTCACCACTTGCCCCACCGCATCATCAATCGTCTCTACGGATTTAATCGCCGCCTCCACACTTCCTGTATGTCCCACCATGTCAGGGTTCGCAAAGTTGATAATGACGAGGTCATAATTCGGTAATTTTTCAAGAATTGTCTCAGTCACTTCCTCCGCACTCATCTCAGGCTGCAAGTCATACGTCGCCACCTTTGGGGACTCCACTATATGACGATCTTCCCCTTGATTTGGGGCCTCCTCTCCACCATTAAAAAAGTAAGTCACATGTGGGTATTTTTCCGTCTCCGCGATTCTTAGCTGATTCAGCCCCGCATCTGCTACCACTTTTCCTAAGGTGTTACTTAAAGTCTCAGGCGGAAAGAGCACGCCGCAATCATAGCTCTCATCATACCGAGTCATTGTGAGATACTCAACTTGAGGAGAAGGAGAAGCGTTAAAGCCTACCTCTAAGCCCAGAAAGGCATCGGATATCTGACGCGCCCGATCTGCCCGGAAGTTATAAAAGAAGACCACATCGCCATCACTCACTCTTTGCTCATCCTTATGTGAAAAGATAAGCGGCTTAATAAACTCATCCGTCTCTCCCTCCTCATACTTCTCCTTGATCGCTTGCGATGGAGAAGACTGAGGCTCCTCCCCTACCCCATTCACAATAGCATCCCATGCGAGTTGGTTTCTCTCCCAGCGCTTATCGCGATCCATTGCATAATAACGCCCAATAACAGTGGCTATAGAAGACGCGCCCACCTCTATATCCTCTAGGGAAGACTCAAGTTCTTTTATGTATTTTGCACCACCTGTCGGAGACGTATCTCTCCCGTCTGTAATGACATGGATCATGATGTCCTCCACCCCAGCCTCTTTCGCTATCTTACAAATCTCTACCAGGTGGTTTTGATGACTGTGCACCCCGCCATCAGAAACAAGCCCTAGAAGATGAAGACGCTTTCCCTTAGCCTTCGCTAGCCCATTAACTAAAGCTGGGTTCTTCTCTAACTCCTTATCCTTAATAGCCTTATTAATCTTAGTAAGCCCCTGATAAACAATGCGCCCCGCCCCAAGGTTAAGATGACCTACTTCCGAGTTCCCCATCTGTCCTTCTGGTAAACCGACATCCATTCCTGATGCAGAAAGTTTTCCTGAAGGATACGTCTTATATAAAACATCATGAACAGGGGTATTAGCGAGAATAACAGTATTCCCATCTTGCTTCGCAGTATCTTCTCCACCGGGACTCTCTCCCCAACCATCTCTAATTATTAAAACGACAGGCTTCTTATTCATCGCGTGCCTTATAATGCTTTTTCCTCTCTATAAAAGGAAAGAAGAGGAAAATATAAAGCGCGTGATTCAGCCCAAAAAGAGCAACATACCTATTAATATTGTGACTCAATAAATATTAACCCTCTCTAAGAAGCTAGAAATACGAAAGTATTTCGCAATATAGTCAATAAAAGTATTTACATTGTGTTTACACTGTATTTTTTATTGACCATCTGTTTAACAGATATTGTGCGTTGTTGTTCTCAGCTGGGTGTCGAAAGGCATCCAGCTGAATTTCTTTAAAATACTTGTTTTAGGTAAATAAATTCAATAGCTAAGCTTTTTGCTATTGCCAGACACTTAAACAACCGCTTAGTTATCGTTGTCATGAAAAATATTATTTCTGCATTCACTATCACAGCACTGGCTCTCGTAAGCTCGTGCTCCACAACTAGCACCTCTGGTGGAGACTTTGCTTCAAACTTAGCCAAGTATCGCTCTTATGATCGTCCTGCAACCCTACCAACAAACCCTTCTGCAGTAAGAGTAAAGGTATCACTTTCTAACCAAATGGCATATGTTATGGAAGGCTCTAAGCCTCTTCTCGTCATGCCTGTTGCTGTTGGAAAAGCAGCTAAGCCTACCCCAAAAGGTAACTTCCGCATTTTTGGAAAAAACCATTACCGTAGAGCCAATACACACGGTGACACCTATTTAGGAAGTAAGGCGGCACCTACTGCCATGCATAAAACATACCTCAAGGATGTGAAAAGTGGATGGAAATTCTCTGGAACTCCTATGCCTTACTGGTGTGAGTTTAAAAGTAGTTATGGATTTCACACAGGTTGGCTAAAGCCTTACCCATGTTCAAGTGGCTGCTTACGTATGCATGAAAATGTAGCGCCTAAGTTCTTTCGCCTCGTAAGTAATGGAACTTCAGTTAACATCGCACAAAGCCAGCCTGAAGATGCAACAATCGGGAAAAATATCCCTCGCCCAATAAGTGCAGATGTATTTCCGAGCGAATGGCAGCTCCAACCTGGGAATAAGCTTTATCTCCCATCTACAAGACTCTCTAATGAGGTCTTCACAAACCACAAGACGCCTACTTTCAACTAAAAGCGCGCTCTTATAGTTTATTACTTAAATAGAACTTAGGTTCTTTAGAAAAAGGAAAGCGACATGCTTTCCTTTTTTAATGAATACAGACCAACAAAAAGATTGTGGTTTTTTCAAAATTGTTGATTCTGTAAGGATAATCACGTAATAACTATGGTAGAATTACTTAAGATGGGCGGTCCTGTAACATGGATACAAGCCACGTTTCTTTTCTTTGCGATCGTGCTCATCTTTGAACGACTTTTGTTTTTTCAAACAACGCGTCTTAATGAAGCCGATTTACTTACTGGGCTCGCAAACCACCTTAGAAAACGTGGATATGCAGAAGCCATTCATGAAGCAAGATTAGCAAGTGGTCCCATGGGGCGAGTGCTTCACACCATAATCACAAGACATCACTTAGAACGTGCTGAGCTGAGAGGAGTAGCTGAAGACGCGGTAGGACTAGAAATTCCACGGATTGAAAATAACCTACGCGGAATTTTAACTCTGGTCTATCTAGCTCCTCTATCCGGAATGCTAGGAACAGTATTAGGCATGATGGAGGTCTTTATTCGCATCAATGACGGCGGAGGCTTCGTAACACAAGCCAAGATGGCTCAAGGACTTTTCGAAAGCCTGTTTACCACTGCAGTTGGTCTCGGTATTGCAGTAGGTGTTTATGTATGCTATACCTATCTGCATGGAAGAGCACGACAGGTTGTTAATAGACTAGATGCTGCCGCTGTAAACCTTGTCAATGTAATCGTTGATGCGAGAAGTTATACGGATGTTCTTTCTATAAAAGAGCAGAAACCAGTAACTTCTAGTAAAACATCTCCGAAGATTAATGAGGCATAAACTCAATTTACCAGAACACCCTAACATCATCTTTTTGATCATCGTTTTTGATCTCTTTGTTCTCGTTAGTATATATGGTCTTTATGGAACGAACTGGATAGGTCAAAGCGGGTATCAACTCAAACTCCCCTCCTCTCCTAAAGCGTATCTTCCTATCTCACCAAACCATTTACTCGTTAAGGTGTTTAGCGAAGATCAAGCAAACTGCATCATTGGTAGAAAAGCAGTTCCCTTTACGAGCCTTTCGAGTGAATTAGAACAACAGAAAAACGACTTTAAGATAGAAGAGGTGCTTCTCATGATTGACGAGAACGCTCCCATTTCCAGAGAACGTGAATTAGTCTCTATGATTCAAGCACTCGGCTTAAAATGCACCATAGTCACGGAACCGATAGAAAATGGTAGATAAGGACAAAGGACATATTTTTCACTGGAAGTACGCAGACTTTGAACCAGTGAGGGGAATTGTTGCTATTTTAGGAGCTTTAGTTCTTCTCTTTTTCTTTTTTCAATTTTGTATCTCTCAACTTTCTCTTCGAGTAAAACCCTTTACTGAGCGACAAAGCCGCAATGCCTTAATAAACTCCTCTGGTGAAAGCTCATTAAATTACATCACCTTTGATCAAGTAACATCGATTGATGAAGATGCAGACTTTAACTTTCAAGACCCATTTCATTTAATGCAAAATACAGTTCTCAGAGCAGAGCGAATTGCCTCAGATGAGATGGTTTCCTATGTGAAAAAATCAAAAGTTACTAAAAAACCTTATGAGATTCAGTATCTAAAAATCCCATATACCTCTGAGAATAAGGTCATTAAACCCGGCCTGAAACCTGACTTTTTTCAAAGGAGGTCTTTACCTGAAGAATTTAAACCCAACTCTAAAAAAAGCCTAGAAACTCAAATCCAGCTTAGTTTCACAAATGGTATAGAGAGATATTATGAAAGTGACTTCAGCATTCCGTTTAAAGCTCTAGGACAAGCAATGAATAGCATAAGTTTTGCCATTAATATCAATAAACAAGGTCTCATTTCTTATGCCATCCCGTTAGATCCAGCCTTCAACAATGAAGGAGTTTCCAGTTGGATACGCTCTTTAAAATTCACTTCACCTGATAAAGAAATTCAAGGAAAGCTAACCTTAAACCAGGTCTACATCGAAGAAGAATAACCATACAGGATGATAAAAATACAAGATGCGCTTGATTCTTCTCATGCGTGTATTATCAAAAGCTATATGACAGATCGTAGAGTAGTAGTAACAGGCGTTGGAGCTGTAAGTCCACTTGGTCTCGACGCGAACTCCACTTGGAGCGGACTAAAAGAAGGGAAAAGCGGAATCGATACGCTCACCTTGCTAGATCCTGAGGATTATCCTGTGAAATTTGCTGGTGAAGTAAAAGACTTTGACCCTAAGCCCTTCTTCTCAAACCCGAAAGACGCTCGACGCGCTGACAGATACGCACAACTTGCAATGGCAGCCTCTAAAATGGCGGTCGAGGACTCTGGCATCCAAGAGGCTGGGTATGATCCTGCAGAAATAGGTGTAATGGTAGGTAGCGGCATCGGTGGGCTGGGCACTTTAGAGAGAGAGCATGCTACCCTTCTTAATAAAGGAACGTCTAAGGTCTCACCTTTCACCATTCCTATGATGATCTCAAACATTGCTAGCGGAATGATCTCTATGGAATATAACTTCGGTGGACCGAACATGGCGATCGTTACCGCATGCGCGACTGCTAACCATAGTATAGGGGAAGCATGGCGCATGATAAAGTTCGGCGATGCAGACGCTTTCCTGTGTGGAGGAGCAGAAGCCTCTATACTTCCGATGGGCATTTCTGGCTTCAATAACATGAGAGCTCTTTCCACAAGAAATGATGAACCACAACGCGCATCTCGCCCTTTCGATACTGGGCGTGACGGATT
>CALLLS010000021.1 GCA_938008215.1 uncultured Verrucomicrobiales bacterium
CACATTCACGACATACTTTGCAGGATTTTCTTGCAGAAAAACATACTGAGCAACAAAACTGGATAAAAGTTACCATAGAGCAACTTTCGTCGCGATGTGCAAAATATTGCACATTAAAGCATTCTTCTATGGCTGGCTTTACTGTGAAGCCTTTTTCATTGCCATAAGGTGGTCTCATTTGTTTGAGTATAAGCACATATGAAAGTACCCTTATTATTTGCCCTTTCCGCTCTATTTTTCACTTCCTGCGCTCAGGTTACTCAACCACAGCCCGCGCCTCAAAATTGGAAACAGCAAATCATTAACAGGGGATTCTCTGAGCTAAAAGATCCAGACTCCGCGCAATACCGATGGGCAAGCGATCCTTACTTAAAGGAAAGCGGGCTAGGCATGACTTACCATGCAGACTACTTTTTGAATGCTAAAAATGCCTTTGGTGGCTATACGGGATATAAAGAGCGCCGCGCAATGTTCGTAAACGGAACTTTAAAATATATCTACAATAGAGAGGAAAACCCCCTCTTCTTTTAATCAGAGGAAAACTAGCAAGTAATGCTGTGAAAAAGTTACAAGCGAATCAGTATTACTATTTATTTGTGCCTGGTGCTCTTTCTTGGGTTGTATCAATATGCTCCATTTTTAAAGATATTCATATTTCTGGTATAGGGATTTTATTTATAGTTTTTTATTACGCCTTAACCATACCTAAAGGTATTAAATGTTACGATTATTACAACGCCTATGTTGAGCACACCCATAGTTCTTTTATAGGGAGTAAGAAACCAATAGCTCTGAAAGCTTTAATGATAATATGCAATCTCCCTTTAGTGTTAATGGTTGCGCTACTCATTCCAGTCTTAGGCGCCTAAGTTGAGCTTTTAGTCTATAAGGGATTATCTACTTCAAAACAACGAATAGGCGCTATCAGTATTCTCTTAATGTGACCATATATGAAACCCTTATAATAAAAGGGATAAGAGTGCTAAAAGGACGTTATATTGCTAAAATGCGGCCTTACCTAATTTAGCGTATTATCACACCTGCTTGCTTGAGCGTTGGCATGGTGATTATATCCTTTTCTCTGTTAGGAGCTTCTAATATCGCTAACTCTTGTTCCGCTTCTGCTATTTTATAAACGAGCCAATCTATCATTTGCTCGTGGTGGTATTTCTCCTCCTTAAGTTTAATGATAGTCTCCTTTTTCTTATGGAGCTTTCGTTTTCTGAGCCAGCTTTTCATTCAGTGTAGTTAAGATTTCTTAAGTTTAAAAGTTTAGTTTTCCCTTGCCTCTTTAGTGTTCTATTGAGTATTAATGTTATGCAATGAGATTAACCACCATAATTACTAAAGACTCCCCTACTTGGACTGTTTTTTGAGCCAGTCCGACTCTGGGACTACTCGAAAAGGAATAGTTATAGCCTTTTCCTCGTCCCATGTTTTTTTTAAAGCTTTGATGCATGCTGAGACAATAGAAGACTGAGTTATTCCAGTTTCTTCTGATAGTATTCTTAAGTCTTCTAGAACTGATGGCTCCACTCTTTGAGATAGTCTTTCTGTTTTCATGTCACCCAAAGTTTACACATAGACACCCAAAGTCAATATTTTTTAAAGAAAGCTATTGACACCCAAAGTTAACCCATTTAGAAGACCAGCAAGTAAGACACCCAAAGTTAACCCATGAGCATTACAGAAATAGAAAAAGAAATATCAAAATATTCCGAGATTTCAGGATTAAGTAAAACTGACCTCAAAAAGCTCTGCTTAGAGCGAGGACTAAAAGACTTAAAAGAAAACGGCATCACTCTCAACAAACCAACAAGCGAGGAGGAGGCGGCGTGATTATTAAAGCATCAAACCTTAGGAAGGTTAATTTCCTCCTTGGAATAGGGTTCTCTTGGCAGTCCTTAGAGCATATCGACGGAAGAAAAGAAGGGCGCAGTGACGTAGTCATCCACACCCTTAAGTTCGATAGGGGCTTTTTATTAAGACAGTTTACAAGGAGAGCTCACGCTCTTTTGTGTAAGCTATTCCGTATCTCGCCATGTCTGATTGCCCTTCTGCTCTTAGTATTATCAAGGACAGCACGTAGCAACCAGGGTTCGCCTTCTTTATCTGTTGATAGTCTTCACCATCAACCGTCTCAATTTTCAAGATCTCTCGATCATCGGGTATTTTCTCTATGTTCATGTAGAACTAAGTCCTTACCGCATGAGTGTGCGGTAGGGCAACCATTAACCCAAAACCAATCAGCATAATGCGTAGCCGTCTCCATAACTTTTCTGTGAATCTAGGCTCGTTCGTCGCCAAGGCGTATAGAGCACCTAAAGACAGCCTGGACTATCAAAAGGGGAGTGGACTGGTGGAGGCGTATGATCTCTTCCACAAATCCTTTCCAGAGTTAGGAAAGGAAGAATCTACGGAGGTCACAGAGAGTCTTAAGGGAGATCTAAAAGAGCAGGTAAGCGATGCAATCCAGAAATCTAAATCTCGCTCTCAGCGTGATGAATCGCCTCAGCCATGACCTCTTCTATCACGCTAGAATTCCTACCATCTGCAAGAGCCTTGAACCCAAACTTTAACATAACCTTAAGCACGGAGATCTCCGCACGCATCATTCGTATCTCCTCACGGAGTTCTTTTAATTCATTTTCCATAGCTGGAACGACCCTAAGCCCGACTGGGGGGAAGGGCTAGGGTCAAAAATCATAAAACCATGTCACCACTTGCCACCATAATCTCAGTCACTCTTGAAGAGGTATTCACTAAGTCCGCCGTGGACTTGAAGGATGTTCTTAGAGAAGAGGCGGAGGATCGCCTTTTAACGGCGCGGCAGACGCGGGAAGAGTTCGGGCTCACGGGTTACCAGAGCAGGCAGCTGAAGTTTAAAATTCCTTACGTGCAGGGCGAGATAGATGCACACCCCCGATTCAGAGTGAAGCATCTTCGCACATTCATAGAATCCATGGAACGCAAACCTCAAAAAAGAACCGACTGAACCAATGCCATTATTCGAGATACCAGCAGATTACACGCTCCATGTGATGGATGCCGACGGGTTCACGCATGAGGTCTACATGCCAGAGGCAATGTCCTTTCAGGATGCAGAGGCTTACGTGAAGAGCGAACTCTCCTTCATGGGGCGAATCACTACTAACGATAAATACTAACCACTAATACCAATGAATAATACACCACTACAACAAGCAGTCTTCACGGGAGGACGCATGGACGGACTCTGTATCTTAGTCTCTACAGGAGAAGAAGGATGGAATTCCGATGGATATAATTACCGACGAACAAGAAAAAAGGACAGCGAAGGGCGCGTTATCTTTGCCTGCATAAACGAGCGAATCGTGAAGGAAAAGCGCACTCTACAGGAGAGGCAAGCTGACTTTAACGAAGCGCAAAATAGACACCTTACTTTAATTAACAGAGCGATCTTTGGATCATCTACACACCTATAAAAAAAGAGCCCTCTTCCCACCAAGGAAGAGAGCTTAACCAACGATTACACCACCAAGCATAACCGATATAATGAGCAATACAGAAATAACACAGCCGAGTCAAGCACTCGCTATCGCAGATGAAGGCATGAGGGATGAACCTCACTTAAGCCTCATCGCAAAGATGGCTAAAGACCCTGCCGTATCAGCGGATAAGATGAAGGCTCTTATAGATCTTCATAATTCAGAATGCGAGAGACAGAGAAGAGAGGAGGCGTTTAAAGATCTCGCTTCTCTCAAGTTTGATCTTCCTCAGATAAAGAAGACTAAGTCCGCAGAAGGGAGATACAGCTACTCTCCTATGCATGATCTAATGCGTCAGATAGGTAGCAATATGAGGGATAATAACATTACTGCCACTTATACGCATGGTGGAGATCGTGCGAGCGGTAATTGGACAGAGTGTATCTTACTTCATAGGAATGGGTTTCAATTCTCTCCTGTACGCACTCACGTTGCTCCTCCTCGTGAGAATAAGATGCTAGGTGGATCTCAGGTGATGGGAGTAATGAATAGTTACGGTGAGCGCTATGCCTTAAAGGCAGCTCTTGGGCTCGTATTCACAGATGAAGACACAGATGGAGTAGAAGCTCCAGAAGAACCACTTATAAGCATAGACGACCTCATTTCCATGAAGATGCGCAGAGCATCCATCACGGATGAGCAAATCAATGATTTCTTCTTCGAGAAGGGCGTGGACTATCCAGAAAAGGAGGGATGGAGAGGCGCAGGAGAGAAGTTTAAGCAAGGACTTCACGATAAATTCGAGCAATACTTCACACAGGAGGTGGCGAAGTGAGCGCACCAAAACACACGCAAGGGGATTGGGGATGCTGTGATATAGTTAATGGAGAAATCGCCATATATAAAGGGAGTGTATCGATAGCAATCATTACCAACTACTCATGGGATCGTGATAATCCCCCTTTAGAAAAACGCAAAGCCAACGCCAACCTAATCGCCGCCGCCCCTGAAATGTATGAAGCTTTGAAGTTATTCTTCATTAAAGAGGATAGAGACCTATCCCTTACCGAATTAACTAAATTCGTTATGAAAGGGAAAGAAGCCCTCGCCAAAGCAAAAGGAAAGGAGGTGCGGAGTGAGTGACCCTTTCCAACACATCATTAATCCTGTTAATCCTAGAAATGAGATAGTCACAGGTATGAGTATGCAGGAATACCGTTCTGCCCCTGGGATCTCACCAAGCGATCTAAAGTATGGCGTTGATTTCTTAGAGACGTTTGGAAGAACGGCAGGTAGTCCCGCCCGCTTAAAGGCGAAATTACTAGGGATGTTTCCACAGCGGAAGGAGACCACTAGTTTACGCCTTGGCACCTTCTATCATGATCTAGTCTTAGAGCATGACCGACTGGAGATTCTTACAGAGAAGAGCTTAGCAGAGCTTACTGCCAGCCGAATGAAAAGGAAGGTGGCGTCTAAGCTGGCATCATACCCACAGAAGTTTCTCTATAATTTCCAAGAGGCTAAGGAATTTAAAGCTAAGCATGAGAGGGAAGCTACCCCAGAGGAGCAGGAAGCTCTAAAGATGCTAAGAGCGGAGCGTGAGACGGAAGCTTCTGAGCTAACCGATAAGAGCCCAGAGATGATCGCATACCGACAGAGTAAGAGTGCAGAGGGCACATTCATCTGTAATCCTAATAACCCACTCCATAAACAAGCTTACCGCATGTATCAGTCTCTTACTCAGGATAGGAGTAATGCTCATGTATGGGAGAGCTTACAGAATGCCAAAGGGAAAGACCGAGTGGAAGTCTCTATCTTTTGCACGAGAGAGATAAAGATCGGCGAAGCTAAATTAACGGTTCAACTAAAAGGGCGCCCTGACCTCATTCCCGCTGGAGACACCTTTAAGGACTTTAAGACCTGTGTTTCCGCAGGTGCAGAGGAATTCTCTAAGGCGAGCGCCCGCATGGGATATTGGCTACAGACCGCGCAATACATGAGTATGCTTAACTTACTAGCAGATCGTGTGAGTGAGGAGGAGAGAGACTACTATGGCTTAGGAAAGAAAAGTAAGATCTCTTACCTCATTCAGGAGACCACCCCACCGTTTGAAGCGGCGGAAATGTTTGCCACTTCTTCACAAATCCAAGCGGGCGAGCACTTCGCTAAGATAGCCTTAAGTAATTTCCTTAGCTGCTACGCCCTCGATGACTGGCGTATGAACCATGACACGGAAATGAGGGATACGCTCTATCCCGCTGATCTCTGCCATTTTATAGAGAATTACGCCACCATCCAGCACCAAAACGCTAACCAATAACCACCGAAACTAACAATGAGAAATTACCACATCAAATTACAAATGCCCTCAGCTGGGCTCTCCCCTAATTCTCGGATGCACTGGGCGTCAAAAGCAAGCTTGGTTAAATCTCACAGAAAAACGGCAAGCTTCCTGACCCCTAAAGAAGCAGGTGAAAGGAAAATCACAGATTACCAGCTCCATTTCACCTTCCCTGATAACCGCAGACGTGACCTCGATAACTTCACAGGGCGATGCAAAGCATACTTAGACGGCATATCAGACGCCACCCAGCAGGACGACAGTGGATGGGGAATGAAAGCCCCCACCCGTGAAGTGAAGAAGGGAATAAACCAAGTAACCATAACACTTTTTTACGCATGAACTCAGCCACTTTAATCATTATTTCCTTCAATTTCTTAATGACCGTAGGAATCGCGCTCACCCTCATTTCAATTGGTCTCGGTAAAGATGATGATGACCTAAACCCATAAATTTCACCCTATGAACAGACAAGAATACCTTACCTGTATATTTAAAAACATTTCAGAGCTTAGAGCATCCTTACCGATGGCGAGGCTCGCGCTCTTCGCCTCTATTCATGAGAAGGACGGCTTCACCGCAAGCATGTATAATCAGCACTTCGATCTCGTCACAGGCTCTATAAACCGAGACCTCACAAAATTCACCTCAAGAGGGTATCTTATCTCAGGTGAAAGAAGCTCAAGTGATAAGCGGAAAAAAATTTTTAAACTCACCCCAGCAGGAAGAGAATACTGTGCATTCCTCATCAACGTTAAATAATTATGATCACTATTACAAACTGGTGGGCAGAGGGAGAGACCTCTGGATCACGTAAGCTCGCTAATCCTAAGACCTTCGCTAGCCCTTCTGGGAATGACAGCAAGGGATATCGCCAACTTATGAGGAAATCCGCGGACGGACTCCTCGCATTTGGTGTTTTTCAAGCTCTGTGCCAATGCATGGCAACGCTTGGGATGGAAGCCAGAAGGGGCGGAAACTTCGTGAATGGAGATGGTAGCCTTATGGAAATAGAAGACCTAGAAGACCTTACACGTATTCCCACTGACATCCTACTTACTGCCATAAATATCCTAGAAGAAATCGGCTGGATATCACGCATCTCCCATGAATCTGCCGATGGCATCCCATCGCCTCCCACTGATCTCCCATCACCCCCCCACTCTTTGCCAGTAGGAGAGGAGAGGAGAGGAGGGGAGAAGGAAGGGATAGGAGAGGGAGGGGATAAGCCCCCACCCAAACCTATTTTTGAACCAAACGAAAACGTCAGGGACGCCAAGGCAATCATCGACGGTATCAATCCAGACTGGAGGAAGGCGGGGGGATGGTCGCCAACCGAGGAGCGATCTCTGATGGAATCCATGAACTACGTCCTCACCCTGCCACTCGATACCATCGAGGCACTGAAAACCTACCGAGCCACCGCCACGGACACCTTTCACCAGAAATACTTCCTGAATCGAAACCTCTTCATCAGGAAAATGTCAGAACTCGCCCAAGCCTCCCTCGCCCAGAAACCAAAGCCCAAAAGAAACGGCAGAGGAGGCGGGCCATCAAAAATTGAAGACTTCCTAATCCCTGAAAAAAAGTAAATGTGGATACTACCCAAACAATTACACACCTCAGCCTTTGCAGTGGATACGGAGGGATTGGGCTTGGACTTAAGCGAGTTCTCCCATCTCTCAGAGACATCGCTCATGTGGAGATCGAAGCCTTCGCGGTCGCAAACTTGGTCGCAAAGATGGAAGCGGGTCAGCTGGATGCGTGCCCTATCTGGACGAACCTTAAGACCTTCCCATTCGCAGACTTTCACGGAAAGGTGGACATCCTCACTGGAGGCTACCCTTGCCAACCCTTCAGCGTTGCAGGGCAGAGAAAAGGAAAGAACGACCCCAGACACCTTTTCCCTTATATTGCAAAGGGAATCCGAGCAGCAAGACCTACTCTTTGCTTCTTCGAGAACGTGGAAGGACACCTATCGGAAGGGTTTAGAGAAGTTCAACAGAGCCTACGCCGCTTGGGTTACAGAGTTGAGGCAGGAATATTCTCAGCGTCAGAAATCGGTGCACCACACCAGCGGAAAAGGCTCTTCATTCTCGGCGTGGAGAACTCCGTGTGCCTCAGAGGGCGAGGGTGGGATAGACTACAATTACGACCAAGTGAAATCACCCAAAATCAAACTAAGGGATCAAGTGGCGAAAAATTGGGGGACTCCCAACACAATGGACTGCCTACCCAGCCGATCTTACGAGGCGATGAAAAACCAAGCAACCAACGGAGGAAGAAAGAATCGAGAGAGACCCGGGAATCTCAGGGAGCAAGTAGACCCTCTCATGTGCCAAGCATATCAGGAAGCCAAGAAGGAGGCGAACTTCCCCACCCCCACAGCGAGGGACGGCACAGGAACGAACAGCCCAGCGGACAGAGAGAGGAACAGCCCAGGGCTTCCATCCTTCATACCAGAACTCAATTCCCAGCCAGACCAAACGAACCCCAGCACGAGTGGGAAGAACCAAGAACTAAATCCAAAATGGGTAGAGCAGTTAATGGGACTTCCAGTCGAGTGGACGAGCTTCGACTCCTCGGAAATGGAGTCGTCCCAGACACCGCAGAACTAGCCTTTAGAACCATAATCCAGAAATTCCAATAACCACCATGAACATTACCACCGAACACCGAACCTGCGCTAAGTGCTCCAAGCAATACAAGCACACCTTTTTAGATATAAAAGGGCAGCCTGTAAGCATTGAAGGAGAGCAACCGCAAGAGATGGAAATATGCGAGCCCTGCTGGACTCAATCGTGTGAAGAAGAAGAGGAGAAAGCCCGTATGGAGAAATACAAATCTCGCTGGATAGAGAAGGTTCCTAAGAAATACCGCCAGACCGATATCAACCATCCAGAATACCCGAAGAAAACCTTCCATAAGCTCGCTATGGATTGGGCGCGCTCTTCTCTAACGCCTAAGTATGACGGAAAGACCTTCTTTGGATTACAAGGAGCATCTGCCCTTTGCAAGACTCGCATTCTGTCTCAAATGGCTAAGCTCTTCATCTCCAGGGGCTACACTATCCAGTGGATTAACAGCGTTCAATTCGAGTGGTGTTGCGCTCATGAATTCGACGACGAGCACGGATTTGATGCGAAGAACCATCTGCGCCAATGCCTCAGCCGAGACCTTCTCGTCATCGATGACATAGGAGCTCTTAAGTTCACCCCCAGCGTAGAGCGTAAGCTATACGGCATCCTAGAAGACCGCTCCGCTAAGGGGAACACCCTCCTATGGAGCAGTAATGAAAACTTCGATGAAATGGCAGGACAATCCAAACTCACCGAAAAACAAAAAGAACGCCTCTTCTCTCGCCTAGACGGCTACTCCAACTGGTTCTCCATGGACGAAGAGAAAAACTAACCACCGAAACAACCAATAATATGAAAACACCGATACCAAACTTAGGCGAATATAAGCCGAAAAAAGGAAAGAAGATGATCTACTGCGGAAAAGCAGGAGAATTAGAGTATACACATACCGATATTGAATTTAGGAGGCTCAACCTATCAAAGGATAGAAAGCCCGAAATATGGACTAGAGATTCAGAGCTCTTCCTAACCAAGAAGGAATGGAAACGCCTGAACGCAGAGTTCCAAGAAAAGGAAGAAGCTAAGCCAAGAGACCTCTCAGGTGTTCAGTATATCTTAGACCTACTCACTCCAGAAGTGAGAGAAAGGGTTATCGAGTTAGCTAATGACCCTAAAGACTTATACTATAAAAAACATCCTAATCCGTTATTTTTTATTGATTTATTCACGTGGGCATACACTGATGAAAATCATGCTTTCTGGAAAAATATCAATAATGCTATTAAAGATCCAGACCTGAGAAAAGGACACCCTGCTTTCAATCAAATCTTCGAGTGGAGGAAAGATGCACCACCCACGATAGAAGACACTGATAGTAAAAATCGGGTATCCGTCTACCAATATGATAAAGGTAGCAAGGCAGGTTGGGTAAGCATCGATCACTGGATAATGCAATCTGGTATGCCGTGGGCTCCGACTTCTGAAACCGAACAATTCACCGATTCAAACCCAGCACCCTCACCTTTCGAGCAGTAAAATTATGAAAAAACACATTCAAGAAGAGCTTCTAGCAGGCGTTTACTTCATAGGAGCATTCACAGCATATGGCGCTGGATTAAATAAATGGGTTTTCTGGGGATTCATAGCAAAAGGGGTATGGGACACTTTATGCTGTTACAAAGAGTGCTTTAAAGAAATCTTGGAAGACTCTAAAACCTAAACCAGCGGAAAACCCACCGCTAGATTGATCGGCTCTCGCACTGCTTGCAGAGCCGCGTTGATCGCGCGCTCTACTGCTATAAGCCCTAAGCCTTCCACCGTCAGGAGAGCCGTTTGTGTCGCCAGAATATTCATTTGGAAGTGCTTCTTCGCGCGCTCCTCTGTCCAGTTCTCCACCTCCGTTTGGTATCTAATAAACCGTGCATTCTTCGCCAGCTTATCGAACTCATGGTAAACGAACTCCTGAATCTTCTCCTTACTATCTTTTAGGATCGGCAGAGCCGCATCCAACATATCTTCCGCCACTTTATCTGCATTCATCGTTTCTTTGATATTTCTAGGGTTAAAATTGATTTGAAGATGCTGTTCAGGCTCGTCTCTAAGGCTATTTCATCAGCTGCAGATATTCCCATTGAGTGAATCTCTTCCGTCAGCTCTATTGCGCTTGAGAGATTGCCCAGTTGCTCCGTAGTGTGCTCATTCTTAGGGTAGGCTTGAGACCTCATTTTCAACTGTTGCACATTTTGCAATAATTCATCATAAACCTCAGCGTCATACTCCTCATCTAGATTACCGATGATCTCCCCATGCAAGGCACTCACGCCATCATCTATCTTCTCATCGTATGGAGCAATGAACGTACAGGAGGAAAGCACCCCGCTTGCTAACACTAAGACAATGGTAAGGAGCATCCCCATATAGAGACACACTGATTTTTTAAATATTGATTTCATTTGTTTAAGATTTCTCTGAGTTTATCCGCTTGCCATCCTAAGCTGTTACAAATAGCTGTCACTTCCGCTAGGAGCTCCTCGCAATCATCACGCTCTGTATTCAGAGTGCTTTCCTCCTCATCGATGACAATCTCCACGCCATTCGCCTGCCCCGCGCAAATCTGATCCGCTATCACATCAGCAATAAGATTATCCTGAGCAGGGTCATTGATAAAGTTTCTCTCAGGCACATTACTGATAAACCCGATCTCTAGCAGAATCGCAGGCATGTCCGTCTTAGAAAGAACCGTAAAGTTCCGCATCTTCACACCAGGGTAAGGAGATCCGCTTTCCTGCCTAAGTGGTCCCAGAATCGAAAACCTCTTCACCAGCTCCACCGCTATGTTACGCGCCAGAAGAATGGTCTCCACGCTCGCACTTGAATGAACAAAGTTCTCTAACCCATTCGCAGAGGTCTTATCATACTTATTATTATGGAAGCTGATAAAAAGAGGATTTTCTGCCCCTTCTTCTTCCGCAATAGCATTCGCCTTCTGCGCTTTAGCCAGGGGTGACTCATAAAAATCCCCATCCCTAACTAACCGAACCTTACAGCCCCGAAGTTCCAGAATAAAACGTAAAACCAGCACCCACCGTAGCACGATGCGCTTCTCCATCACCCCATTAGAAATGGCGCCAGAGTCACTGCCACCGTGCCCCGCATCTAAGATAATAAGATCGTATTGCATCCTTACTTAGGGAAGAGCGTCACCTTCTCCTTAGTGATCGCACGCACGCCCATGTTTACCGCTCCTAATACTAGAAGGATGGTAGACGCATTCTCTGACACGATGGTATTCGCCTCTGGGTAGAAGTGACTCACCGCCCCCGCAACCGAGGTAAGAAAGGCGATCAACGCCGTTTTACTTTTGAATATACTTTTTTTCATAGTGTTAAAAAAGGGGAGCGTGGGCGTTCCCGCCCGCATCCCCCATTGGTTAAAATTAGTCTTCTTTCTTAATATCAGAATCCTTTTCTTCATCCTTCTTTTCTGCTTTGGCTTTAAGCTTAGAAGCCCACTTCACGCGCTCTTCATTACTCATAGACCAGCTTTCCTCAGTCTCAGGAAAGCCAAGGTTCACAATAGACTTAAAGTTCAATAAATGATCGCTTTTCCCCTTAAATTCAACACCGTTTATATCTCCATAATATTCACCAGTTACGATGTCGCCTTCTAGGTAGATGCTCTCTCCCTTCTCAACGATGACTTTACGTTCTTCTGGAAACATAGAGATATTTAGAGAAACATACTCACTTTTACGCTCTTTTGGAATCGCTCCATGCTCTTTAAGTATTTCTACCAGAGAAGCATCATGAGAAGTAAGCTTTGTAACCACCTGCGCTCCTCCATTAGTCCCGAAGGCTACATATCCACCAGCACCAGTTCCCGTAACAGCTCCAGAAGTAGGAGTCGCGTTAAAGTTGCCAAATTGTGTTGTGGTATTAGGGTTAGCGTAAGCACCCCAGACCGCATCTATCCCTCCATTACCTGGAGCAGTATTGTTCATTGTCATATGCCCACCATGAGTGATATGCCAATTAGGCATACTTGTGCCAGCGTTAGCACCTAAACCTCCAACTTTAAGCCTATGTCCCGGTAAGGATGCGGCTTCTGCTCTATCTGCATACCTTCCAGAAATAATGACGTTTCCGTCCCTGTTTTGACCATTCCCCCAAGCATTACGTATAAAAGTAGGACTTGTGTATCTTACTGAGTGAGTAGTCCCGTTCCAGGTTGTATTATCGTAAACATCAACATGACTTTCAAAGGTCTGGCTCGTATTATCATAAGCAAGGTGAACATAGTCGCCTCCGTTATTTTCGCCTCGGAAAATCTTATCGGCATTAGTCTTATGGGTAGCCGTTAATACACCGATAGGGATGTTATGATCTAACCTTCCATTCTCAATGAGAACATCGTCTTTTGATCCTATGCTGTCTCCTACAGAAAGAGAATAACCGTCAGAACTTGCAGCAGCTCTATCCGCCTCTGTCGCATTCACATGCACATCCGCTTGTTGTGCTATGCTATCCGTAAGTGAGGTGGGTAGATCATTAGACTTCTGCACTCCATCTTGTGACCAAGCTCTATCAATATTCGCCAGCTCCTCAATCGCTGCAGGTTGATTCGTCGCCGTCAATGCAGACGTGCTAGGGTCAAAAGGATCTAAAGTAACAGTCGTCCCCGTGCCGTCATCATGCACCTGTGGCGTCTGGTTATCCGTCCCCGCTGTAATCTCAGATTTAGCAGGAGCAGGAACTAAAAGCCCCCCATCCGTGCCGAACAATAAACCATTCCCTGCATCAGCCGAGATGTTCACATCTAAGTCCAGCGCATCCGCCGTGCCCGCATTCGCAATGCTCCCACCCGTAGAAGCGAAAGAATCCGCTGTAAGATCCGCATCTGCCACCGCATGAGCCGTATTCAGAGCCACTGCCGCCGCTAAAGCCGTGTCGTCATCCGCTGGAATTGTTAAGTCAGGCGTTCCGTCTCCGTCCGCATCCCAAACATAATCCCCTGCTGAATTCTGCGTTAAAGTCGCATCAATATCTTCAAAGAAAAAACCACCGTCCGCTCCTAAGACCAGAGAGTTGTTTGCATCCGCTGAAAGTGGAATGTCAATATCTTGGAAGAAAGGGAGCCCATCGGCACCAACTGACAAGGAATTACCAGCATCCGCTGAAACACCTGTCAAATCAATGTCCTCATAGAAAGGCAATCCATCAGCACCTAAGCTCAAAGAGTTATTAGCATCCGCACTTACATTCGTGTTAGTGGTATCAATAAGCGCCTTCGCATTCGCAAGGGTGAGGTTTTGCTCTTCCTTCCTTGCCACTCCACTAGGATCAGAAGGAGTAACTAAAAAGCGTAAGTCCATTTCTGCAGGATTTGCGTTAGGTGACTTCTGCACGTATCGGTTAGAAATGCTCTCACCTTCGCCATGGGCGATCATAGAAAGCATGATTGTTAGGATAATCGTGCTAAAATATGCGTGGTAATCTCGTAATGTTTTTTTCATAATAATATTAATAGTAATGGGTTAGCTTTTCTTAAATTCCTGACAAATCTGATGACTGCCCGCATCTTCTGGCGTTCCTGATAGGTGCTGACGTATCGCACCGCCCACGACCTCAAAGTCGGTGGTGTCTAACTCCTGATCTCCAGTAAGACGCTGAATATCAGCCTCGTTACATTTATCCGTCGCAGAGAATCCGCTAGGAATAGCGATGTCCACGTAGTCCTGTCCCGCTACCACTGTAACGCAGACCTTATCTCTTGCTATTTCTCTTTCCATGTTAGGTATGATACATATGTTTAAAACTCCTTGTGCAATGGCGTGGCACTTGCCGTCTGACGTCTCGCCGATTAAGGCGTAACAAATTTGAACCATTGCGGGGCTATTCCCCTTGCAACAGCTAGACTTCCTCAGAGCGTCTATGTCTAAAGTGTCCTTTAAGAACTCAAAGCTAAGATGCGCTTCTGCTCCTTCATTAAAGGTATCGGAATCTGTAACCGTTCCGAAATCTGTTCCCGTTTTAATACAATCCACGAAGCTCCCATCTGGTAGCGTGAATCTAAGATTGATATTAGTGAACTCGCTCGCAGGATCATAGACCGCGCCACCAGAATCAAAGAATCCGAAGTTTAGAATGGTGTTAGTCAATGCGACAACACTGGGGATCTTTCCGTCTTTATTCTTGAGCTTCTTAGCACAAGGGTCTCCGCATCCTAATTCTGGTACGGGAACGGGTATCGAAATATGATTTAACAAGCTCGCTGCCATAATTAAGAATTAAGGGCTTTCTTCCTTCTCCTCACTCTCAGCTTTCTTGCTTTCGCTTTTTTCAGACGCTTTCCGCGCTTCTCTCAGTGCTAGTTCTGCCATCTGATCAAGAGCGCCTTCACTGCTCGCCCCTTTCTTTCCGTAGAAGTCCGATGGCTTAACCGTCTTTTTTCCTCCGTTCGTCGCAATCGCTAAGTTCGTCATCTGAGCAAAGAGCCGAGCCTCAGCTTCAAAGCGATCATGCCGTTCTTCTTGTATCGCCTCCGCTAACAGAAACGCATCCGATGAAGGTAAAAGACGGAATGCCTCGTAAGACATTCCGTTCCTTAAATTAACCTTAGCCCAAAGACTTCTTAGGTTGTCTGTTCTTCGTTTCCCTCAAGTCCTCCCATGGATTCCTTAAAGGTAGCAATGATCTCAGGAAGAGTTAGCTTTCTTAGATCAGTGACACTATAGCCTTTAACACCAGAATCTTTTGCCGATGTTGAAAGAACATCGATTAAAGTCTTAAGGGTAATCTTACCGGAAGAAAATGCATCTTCCGAAAGAACGCTCACCCCTACTGCCTCTTCTAAATCGAGTAGCGCTCCTGCTGATATTGTTAATTTCTTTTTCATTGTCTAGATATGTTAGTTTTTAAATTAGTTCACCCAGTTATTCTGAGGAGCTGTAATACCAATGTCTGGAATCGCTTCTTCTGCTTTCTCAAGTGACTCAAAGCACCCGTAGAAACATCCTGTCGGCATAAGCGTAAACTCCGCCTCCATGTCTTCTGATGGCTCAATATCTCCGATAGACTCCTCTTTCACGTAGACGTGATACATTCTTACCGCGCCATTCGGGAAGCAGATCGCCCAGAAAGTAGCCGTGCAATCATCAAAATCAGAAGAAAAGTAATGATGGTTTTTACAAGTCTCTTCACAAGTAGGATCAAACTTCACTGTGACGCTTAATTCTCCTAGTTCTTTTTGCCCTGGGGCATATCGCTTGTAATCTGTAGATTTTAGAGACCCATCCTCACAACAAGGCTCATCATCTAAGCACTCATCCTCTTCCACGTCCTCTTTTGATCGAGACGGTGGCGTGATACTCTTAAGATCACAAATCTTTGAAAATTCTGTTCCGCTCCAGCGTTTTAGGTAAGTTCCTTTTCCTTTAGCCATGAACGCATTCTCACGGCTAGAGAATCACTTTTCATCGTCGCAGGAATTGCATTCGCAGTTTTCAGAGAAGCGTCACTTTCTTATAAAAAGGGAGCGTGGGCATCTTGCCCGCTTTTATACAAATGCGTAGATGTGCAATTTTTTGCACATTCCACCGAAAGTTTCGTTATAGTAATTTATTCCGCTTTTTGTTGCTCACTATGTTTTTCCGCACGAAAAGCCTGCAAAGTATGTCGTCAATAGTGCGCTTTTTCGCAAAATCTTACCAAACAAACTTTAGCGTCTTCGCGCCTTTGCTGTAATAAAACGAATATCCGCTCCTCCATGGTTAAAAATCAAGAATCACAAGATTTACACCCGCAATTCTCATCATCCCTAATACAGAAGGTTAGCGTAAAGTTACTCTCATAAACACAATCCTCTGTGTCATAATCTGTTCCAGGCTCTGAAAAAACGATGTTGTCTACTAAGTAACAATCCTTGAGCTTGAAACATTGCCCATCAAAGAGGCATCTCAGGCATTCTCTTAGGCTAATAATATCCGCCCTACACTTAGAAAAGAGCCGAACCGCATAGACATACTCTCCACATCTAGCCGCCCCTTTATCTAAGCATTGCTCAAAGTTTCCGCCGATGTTTTGGTAAATCATCGCTGGAAGCCCAGATTTAGGAGGTGTCACCTCTGGAAAGATGCGGCATTCATAATGCGACTCACAGCAACACTCAGGCTCTTCTTCTCCAAGCAGTAATTGGCACGCTTCATCCGTGAGTGCCTTCTCTTTTATAGCGGTAATAATCCACTCTTCTATCGGTGATGGTGATAAACTCATTTTCCTGTATATCGTTCTAATCCATTCTTGATTGATTTGCTCACGTGACGTTGCACGCTTCCTGCACTACTCGCTAGAGACTGAAAGAGAAATGGTCTTGCGGAGACAAAGCGCCCTCCGCCTTTTCCTGATCTTCCTCTAGCTGTCCAACCTGTTTCTAAGAAGCGGTAAAACCTCACTGCCTCATTAGGAAAATACGTAGAGCCTACACCTCTTCTCCTTGCTGTCCTCTTGTCTCGGAATACGCCACCCCTCACCGTGATCTTCATTCCATAAAGGAATTGCCGAGGCTTGGAGGAGACACGAGCTGTAAGAGCTCTGGCTACTGTCCGTGATGGACTGCGCCCCTTTGCCGCGCGTAACGTCTCTTTACTAGCTTCACGTGCTGCCGTTTGATAGACCTTATTTTGCAGAGACTTATTAAGCTTGTTAGCCTTCCTTTGCAGTTTTCGCAAATCCCCTTTCGAGAACTTAAATGTAATCCCTGCAGACATTAAGCAAACATCGTCCCCGGGCAACGGTTCATATCGAGAATAGCCTTAACAGAGAGAGGCATCTCTATTGCATTAGCTCCAGAGATGAGAACCGCTGTCCTGTTTTCATAGTAATGATTCACCAGCGCGAGAACCGCTATGCAAATATCATCAGGCATGTCTTCCCCAATAGCATAAGAAGCCCTGATCTCGTCAAACCCTCCCACGTTAATAGTTAAGCATCCGTCACGTTGCCACCAGCCTTTCTCGTCGCTCTCAGTAGTCACGGGGATTAGCTCCCATGTGTCCGTGTCAGCATTATAGCCTTCCACGCTACTCACTCGCGCTGTCCTATCCGCTAAAGGGCAAATAATAGGGCATTTTTTGCGCTCCTTAATTGTCTTCTTTAGTGGGCGAAAACAGTGGAATTCTTTTCCTATGTAGCACTGAACGTACGCTAAAGCACCATCGATAAGCTTCATTATAAGCGCATCTTCCTCAGAGTGACAAACCCTCAGGTAGCCTTTAGCGTCTTCCAGTGTAATCATCGTTATTCAGACTTAATACGAACGAGACCAGAAGGACGTAATACCGTTCCTCTTTTCGTTTCTACTTTAGGAAGGTTTGCAAGAGGCTTCTCTGCTTCTGCTGACGCTTCTGGCTTCTCTTGTTTGACTTGTTCTTTCTTCTCAGCCACTTTCGAGGCTACCTTCTTCGATTGTTTTTTATTCGGCATATGTTTTTTTAGTTAAAGTTTAAGAAAAAAGCGGGCGGGAAAATCCCAACCCGCTTCCAACTATTCAATTATGAGAGAATCTTAAGCACTTACGAGTTTCACGAAGTGATTCTTAGTGATGATCCCTGACGTCCAGCGTGTTTTAGCGCGGAGCGTAGTCATGTCATTCAGGAATAAGTAATGTGAGCTAGAATCGATTGTGAGACCTCTACGCATCCAGATGTTATGCTTAGACCAGTCACCGAAGTAACCGAGGCATTGACCCGCAGTAATAGTCCCTGAGTAATCTGGAAGATAATCGCTAAATACGACTGGTCTTCCGCAGAATGTGGAAGGCTTGTCTCCTGACAGGCTAGGAAGCCAGAGAGGGCGTCCCGTATTATCCTTAAGAAGAGCAAGGGTGCACATAGCATCTTTAGGGAAGAGCCAAGTTCCATTATTCATGGACTGCGTGCAAACCTTACACATCGCCGTGATAATGTCTTCCCATGTTGGCAAGCCAGTTTTTGCAGTTTCGCACGGAATAACATACTCAGGATCTTCATTGTCGATTCCTTTTGGAACACATCCTGTAAGGTCTACCTTCTTAGGTTGATCATTGATAGTAATGTAATCTACCTTTCCTTTAGCCCCTTTGAATCCATACTCTTCAATAGTTGCAGTCATCTTTTGTGACCACCAGTATGATAGGAAGTTATCTAATCCTAAGTTATCATCAATAAGCTCATTACAGATAGGGAGAGCACACGCATATTTATTAATGCTAAAGTTTTTCTGATTAAACCCTGGCTCACACTTACATATTTCTGCGCAGTTCTTAGTCGGCGCCATGGGGCCATAATCATCTACTGCAATTACAAAGTCTCTAGCCGCCCAAGACGTGCTAATGACATTAGAAAGACTGAATAATGCACTCGCCTTTTCGCACTCCGTAATGATTCTTTCCTCTGTGCAAGTAGGTACTAGAAGCTCTGAAGTATCTGCATCTCCCAGATTGCGGTATTCCTTGTGTAAGTCTAGAATGCGCTCAGCTGATTCCTTATTGCCTTTACCCATCTTAAGGAAGTCTTCACGGTATTGATCAGTATTGGTGAACTTCTTAAGCTCTTTCCCATTACTATCAACGATGATGTTTCCTTGAGCATTGGTAACAGGTCTTTCCGCATTCTCTCTAATAGACTCAATAGAGTTGATTTGAGAATTTGCAGAATTGATTAAGCCTTCTTGTATAGATATCTGATTGGTCAGCTCTATACGCTTAGTCTCGTTCTCCGCTGTTAAATTATAGTTTCCGTCATCGCCTTTTTTTCCGATGACATTGATGTATTCCGCACGCAGATTCCCAATTTGGTCTGATGCTTCTTTCCGTTCACGTTTAAGGTCGATAATATCCGCCATGACCTATTTATGCGTCTTCACTAAGGCTAAATCATGCCTCGCGCCCTCGCATTCACAGTTTTCAAGCCTATGAATCAATCTTAGCCAGAAGCTCTAAATACCCTCTCTCACAAGGTTGCCAGCTTTCTAGCTTATAAGTCAGGTCGCAATAACAATCCTTATCTAAGATCTTAAGACCTCGGCAAAGGCATTTGCAAAGCTCAGGTGTAGCCCTAATCTTAAAGATAACGTCTGAGCTATTACTCTCTCCCCCTGATGACTGAGAGCTATTAGGATTACCTATGCATCGACGAGACGCCCAAATACAGCCATATATTGCCACCTCTTCACATTTGGGGCTTCCGTCTGCGTTCTGCTCTCTCACCGTCTTATAAATGGTGAGCTTATGTCTCATGATGCCGGGGTTCATAAAGTGTCCGATGCCTCTATGATATTCGCCACCTCTTTTTCTTTAATGTCCAGTTGGCGATTGAATTCTAGTTCACGATCTTTGCTTTTTAGTAGCTCATCTTCTACGCGCCCGATGATCTCCATCGTTCGTTGTGTCCACATCACGCAAAGCGATATAGCCAAAGCCAATACCAAGTAACCGATGATAATGAATAAAGTCATACCAAGTCTGCTGTTCTAGAAAGAAGCGCGTCCACTTCTGATGCGTCCACCTCTAGCTGTTCCTCTTCTGGCTCAGGCTCTTTAAGCATCTCAAAGGCATTCTTAGGCGCATCTCGGAAAGGAAGATCTGTAAACTTAGCCGCGATCTTCATTTCTTCCCCTTGCTTAGTTGCAAACCCGATTTCCATTGCTTCTTCTGCATTCAGCCATGTTCCTGAATTGGTTGTTCCTACACTCATGAGAGCCAGAGCTTCTTCCTGTGAAAGCTTAGTTCGTTCTTCATAAGTCTTAAGAATCGTTTTCTCAACCTTCTCCAGTAGTTCAACGTCTTCCATGATCTCATCTACTGTTCCAAAGGTCATGCTCATTGCACGATGAATCATCACTAGGGCATTGCTCGCGACTTCTATCTCATCCGCGGCTAATAAGATGACAGAGGCGATACTCGCCGCCATACCGTCTACTTTAACTTTAATATTAGCAGGGTGATCTTTCAGGACATTGTAGATCGCCAACCCTTCAAAGACGCTTCCTCCTGGACTGTTAATCCTAACAAGAATATTGCTTGCTGTGATCCCTTCCAGCTCTTGGATGACTTCACTAGCATAAGTGCCCCATCCGCCTATCTCATCGTAGAGATAGATCGTTGCCGTGTCTGCGTTATTCTCTATTTCAAAGCCTTTCTTAAAGTCGGCTTTAACTTCTCTATTACTGATAAATGGAATTATTTTGCTATTCTTCATTTGCTTTTTCTCCTTTGGGTAAATGGTTCATTGGAATGAGAGGCGTGTCGCAGCCATCTATGCTCGGCAGGTCTTCCTTGGCTCGCATCTCGTTAATCGTCATCACGTGGATTCCTTTCTGGTAGCTCTCCATGCGGTCGTTCATGCTAGCTCTCAGCAGAGATGAGACATTATGCTTAAAGTGGTAGCCCTCGTCTCTTTCTCGCTCAGTCAGCAGGGTTTGATTATAAACCTCCTCAAAGCTCGTAATCCATGGAAGCAGAGTGGATTTATAGAACTCCGTATTCATGACTTCGATGTTGTTATTCGTCGCTCGGTCTAGGTCTTGGATCTTGTGGAGGGGCACGTTGAATATTCTCGCTATATCCGCCAGACTCATACGCTTCTGCTCAATGAACTGCGCGTCTTGCATGCTCATTGTGATAGGTGTGAACTTCGTGTCTCCTGAAAGAATAGCAAACCCGTCACCACTTCTCGCTTTGTTGATAGAGTCGCCCCATGTCTTGCGGATCTCGTCTCGATGCTCTTTCTTTATTCCTGCGGGTAAGTTGATAATCCCTCTAAGCCCGTTTCCTGTCTCAGAATTTTCACGCCCTAAGTCACAGAGTGCCTTATGATTAGCAAAGTCTTTTCGGCAATGCTCCAGAACGGAGACCCCTTTAAGACCATCGCAGGAAAGCCCTTTGAAGTGCGCCACCTCAGAACGATCATAGAGCCTATCTCCTGTGTTCAGATCATCATAGTCACTCTCCATCACCTTGTAACGAATGAGCCTCTTTCTTGTCATCTCAACCGATACCGTTTGTGGATCTAGTGGGAAAAGCTCTTTGGGATAAAAATTCTCATCTCTGAATACTTTCACATAGGAATTTCCTGTAAGGATCACTTGATAACCAATTGCCGTCCTAAGTTGCGTCCATGTCATCGCATCCGTTGGTCGGTGGCGTAGCAATCTCGCTAGTGGATGATCTTTCTGCTTTAAGCTCCCTTGCTTGCCTCGCTCTTTTCGATAAAGACCCAGAGGAAACTTAGCTATCGGCGTGGCTATCCTGTCAACACACGCGAAAACCGCGCTTAGCTTCTTCGCGCTTTCCTCTGAGCATGAATCACCAAAGCACCTGGAGAGAAATTCACACCAATCCTTAGAATTATGTGGCACTCCTTGATCGGGTCCACACGCTAGCTCTTCTTCACGAGCAACGTTGACGACATCTTTCTTGAGCTTGAACGGACTTAACACCCAATCATTTCACCTTTTGCGCCTAAAAATAGAAAACTTGCCATCCAAGCATTCAATTTTTTCAAGATTACATTATGAACGCGCTGTAGTCATCATCCTCGCTGTTCTCTGCCTCTATCGAAAAGGCTAGAGCCATGATGAAAGCCACAATACCATCAATCTTTTCTTCACTCTTTTGCTTATCAGGGCGGATGTTTCCATTCGCATCGCTGTAAATAATGGTATTCCCTGCATTCCAAGTAAGAATGGGATGATTAAAGTGATTGAGTTCACCTGATATGACTAACCTCTCCAACTCTTGACTAGGAAGGGAGAAGTGCGTGATCGTCTGCGCAAAGCTATACATCGGCAGCCCTTCATCATCGTGAAGTCTTCTAACAACGTGTTCTGAATAATTCCGATCATAGTTAATCGCCTGCACATCGTAGAGCTGACAAATGTCGACAATATCCGCCGCGATCTTATCATGATCGGTCGTGTTTCCACTCGTTACAATAATATGCCCTTTGTCTGCCCAGCTTTGATACGGAACTTTATCTTTTCTTGATCTCGTCTCAATGTCTTCTTCACAACACCAGAAGAAGGAAAGCACGCAGGACTTTTCTAATCCGTCTTGCTCAGGGAAATAGAGGACAAAAGCCGATAGATCATTCACAATCGCTAAATCAATCCCCCCGTAACACCTCAGACCTTTAAGCCCTTCTTTATCAATCTCCTCATCATAGCACGCTTCCCAGCTTGAGGAATCTAACCAAAGTGATTTCTGGTTCATCCAGATATTCAAATGCTTCACCTTAAACTCTCGCATGATGGAAGGGTCAGCCTTCGCTAACTCTAACTGCTCACGCATGAACCGAGGGCGTACGCTCACTCCATAATTAGGATTTGCCTTTTTCCAAGATTCCTCACTCTCTATGTCATCGCCCTCATCTATGCTGTAGATAATCCCGAAGTAGTTATCATTCTGCTGTTCTTCGTGATTCTCTAAAACCGATTTGACGATGTTGTTATGCTTTCGCCCAATCGACGTGAGAGAGTGACCTGCGGTGGTGATGCCAAACATCATCGGCTGGACTCGCGCCCCAAGTGCTGAAATGAGAACATTGTAATAACCTTCGTCAACCCAAGCGTGAAGCTCATCCAGAAGAATGAAATGAGGATTCAGTCCATCCGTAGATTTCCCTCCCGCATCCTTAGAAAGTGGCTTCATGAAGGACTTAGCCCTAGCGTATTCTATTCTGGCAGGATTAAGCGTGATCTTAAACCCATCTTTGAACGCTTCACTCTTCTGCTCCTCAATAAACGTCCGCGCTCCCCTGAAAGCGGCCATAGCCTGATCCTTCTTTGTCGCTGTGCAATACACCTGCGCTCCCCCTTCACTGTCAGCACATAAAGCATAAGATGCTGCCCCCGCTCCAACGAGCGTTTTTCCATTCTTCCTTGGAACTTCTATGTATACATGAACAAAGCGCCTTGTTCCAGTATCTTTCCACTTCCAGCCGTAAATCTGAGCAAAAATGAACACTTGCCACGGCTCAAGACGAATGTATTGCCCCGCTAGTTCCCCCTCAAAGTGGCTCAAAGACTCTAAGAAGCCTATGAATCTCGAAGCGCTCTTCTTACAGAAATAAATATCATCACGAGTCAGATCAAAGAGATACCTCTTAACCGCCAGCTTGACCCATTTATTAGTAATGATGTCTCCAGATTCTACCCCTTTAACATAACTGTTCAGCCTGCTAATCATCCAGTCATGTAATTAGCCGCATCTTTCTCATCCTTCTTATCAATCTTCGGCTTCATTGGGGCTAAAATAGAAAGTTGCTTCACTGTGATTCCTAAATTCTCGCACTCTCTCTGAATATCCTTCGCCCTCGTAATCTGAGAAATTCTAGCAGGGTTCATATACTTAGTGCCCTTCTCTGGATTTTCTAAAACCTCCCCGTCTTCCAAGATTTGCTCCTCAAGCTTTCGGTGATGACTCCAAGCCTCGGAAAGCAATCCTAAATTAAACTGCTGGAACGCCTTCGCGCTACCTATCTCATTCAACGCCTCCGCAATCGCAGTGTAAAAATCAACTGCCAATACATCCTTACTCATCCAGCTCGGCGGCTCTAGTGGTATGCCTTCTTCCATACCTAAATAGTCCTCTATCAAGGCGAAAATACAGAATCTGCATATAGCACTTTCGCCATTTTGACCCCACCCCTATCAGAATTATCAGAGAAAAATGAGAAGGTTGGATGTGCTCATACGGAAAACAGCTCTCAAGGAATTACACCCCCTATGCCCCAAAAGACTCCATCATTCAACACAAAGCCTCCTAAAGTTAAAACGTTCAAGCAAGCGCAGGACGCGTCACGCTATGGTCATCAATGGAAGAAGCTTAGAGACTCATTCATCAAGCATCATCCTATATGTGATTGCTCAAGAGTTAAAGTGTATCATCAGCAAAGGATTAAGACTATCTCTGTTGCTCAAGACAAAAGGCAAGCTGTATTGGTTGACCACATCCAACCTATAAGTAGAGGAGGTGCTAACTATGATGTAGAGAACTTACAGTCTCTCTGTTATCGTTGCCACTCTGTTAAGACTAAGAAGTGGGATTGATCTCTCTGTATATAAAGAAGCCTCACTTGTTAGGTGAGGCTTGAAGGGCTAATGGTTATGCTTGTTAGGCTTCACTTTTATAGGTTGCTTCTCTGGTGATAGAGTAAAGCATATTGCACCTGCTATGATAGAAGCGATTAGAGCCTGTAGTATCTGCACCGCTACCTTTCTCTTACTTGGGAGAGTCATGCTTTCCTTTTAGTTGAGATTGTAAAGGTTGTGCCGTATTCCCCACTCATAATCTTATGTATGACTAACTGTTAATTTACTGTTAATAACGAGAGAGTCGAATTTGAAACCTTTGTAAAGCAAGGGATTTAAGCATGAAAGCCACTGGTTCAAATCCAGTATCGTGCACCATTTTTATGGTAGGGGCGATTCTATGAATCGCCTTTAAATCGGGTCTACACCAAAGTTTGGGGTCTACACCAAAGTTTGTGGAAAGGTGTTCAGTTAGTTATTAATTATCCGCATTGAGCGATGACACGTAGACGGTAGTTTTGGAAGTTTTTAAATCCGTAAGCCCGACGTTGAATGAGTTTCATTTTTCGATGGAATCCTTCAGTGATTCCATTGTTTTTAGAGAAGCGCCACATTGCGACGATGGGTTCGATCCATTGATTAAGAGTTTTAGCGAGTGTTATCATAGGTTTAAGCTTGGAGTGTTTAAGTTCGTTAATGAGGTATAGGAGTTTTTCAGATAAGGGTTTGAAGGCTTTAGCGTTGAGGGTTTTATGAGAGAGGAGTTGGTGAGTATCTTGCAGTTGATCGTAGATTACTTTAAGGGCTGGATGCTTTTCAAAGAGAGACTCTAAGAGTGCTTTACGCTTATCAGATAGGTTCTCAGGCTTTGTTCTGAGAGCCGCTAGGTATCCTCTATGGCTTTTAATTTCAGGAGCTAAGGACTTAAAGAGTTCCATGAAGTGGTGTTGCATGACTCGTATGACGTGGAAGCGGTCAGCTACGATTTTAGCGTTCGGGAAGAACTCTTTAATGAGGGAGCGGTAAGAAGAACTCAGGTCTATACAGACGACTTTAACGAGGTGTCTGCCCTGAATTTTGGAAAAATAACCTCTAAGTTCACGAGGTATTCGACCTTCTACAATGTCGAATACCTTATGGTTCTTTAAGTCACAAAGGGTGGTGGCAAAGTATGTTCCCCGTTTATTCTTTTGCTTACAATGGATGGAGTGCTCATCGATTCCAAGAACTTGAGGACAGGTATTGCTAAGACGTTTTTTAGCCTTTAAGAGGGTGTGGTCTTGATAGATGCGCTCGACAGTCGCAGATCCGATGCGATGGTTCTGAGCGACGTCTTTACCCGTGATCCCCGCGTGGTGTTGTTTATAGATATGAGTTCTAAAGGGTTCAGAGCTTTGACGATATGGTCTGACACCAGGAATTTCAGGGATAAAGGTTCCCTTGCATTTACAGCACTGAAACCGAGTGGTGAAGATGTGTAGTCTGCTTGGTTTACCGCAGACTTCTAAGTGATCAACTTTACGGGTGTAAGGTCCCTTGCTGTAAATCTTGGAAGGCACGGTTCCGCTACGCTCCACCGCACCTTCCTGCACTTTACAGCAATGAGGACAGCGGAGGTTATCACGTTCAAAGAGAGCCTTAACGTTGAAAATAATTACTTCTCTAGATTGGTCTATAGAGAGAATTTCTAAGAAAGGTAAGCCTAAGTAGTTAAGAGTAGGAGATGGTTGCATTCAGATGAATATAGTCATTTGAACGCCTTTCCACATAACTTGATGGAGAGCTGAAAGGGAAAATAAAGTATTGGGTCAGAAATCTGGAGAGTAAAAGACCAGGTGCTTTCTTTCTCCAAATGGCTCAAAGCAGGTTTTGCCTTGACTTCATTCTAGTAAAAATTGACGGCTCGATACTCATCGTAGAATACAAAGGGGCGCATCTATGGGAAGAATCTGCACCAAAATGAAAAATAGGAAATCTATGGGCTGAAATGAGTGGTGGGACATGCCAGTTCGTGATGATCAAGGATCAGAACTGGGCGGGGGTGGATGAGGTGGTAAAGGTCTCTATTGTGTGATGAGCGATACGACTTATATTATTCCAGATCACACTACACGACAAAAAACGTACTAGGGTAAAGCTTTTAGAAACGGCGGTTTTATCAAAACCGCCCTACCCAGTTTGCTTGTATTATATGGCGGAGCGGTAGGGAGGATTCGATGAATCCTCCGCTTATAAAAAATGTCGTGTTATGTGAGTAATCTTAAAGATACGTTCTCCCGCCTCAAAAATATCATGCTCTTGTCCTCCTCAGGGGTGGCAATATCCCCTGGACGTTGGCCAGTATAACTCTAAGAGTATTGAGGAAGATTTTTACGATGAAGCATCCAAAGGAACATGGCGGCGGAGAGGCTGGCAGAACTCATAATCATAGCCATCACCATGATTTGGTATCGCACTGCAATGAGTGGGCTAATCCCTGAGAGGATTTGTCCCGTCATCATGCCCGGTAACGAGACTAGTCCAACTGCAAAGAAGGAGTTGATTTGGGGAATCAGAGTTGCTCTATAGGCTTGTGCGCGCGCTTCTTCGCGGTTTTTCCCATTCTCTAGATCGGTTAAATACCTTTCTCCCGCTATGCTTATTGTATTCATGGCGTTTGAGTAAATCATGCCCGCGATAGGAATGACGATGCGGGGTTGGTAGACCGTCTTTAACTGTAAGACACCGAAGATAACGATTCCGAGAATAAGGGTGCTCGAGAGAGAGATTGATAGGATTGCGGGAATAAAAACCTCTTTCCCATGTTCTCGGAATGGTCTGATGGCGATGACACTGGACATCAATATCATGACGATTAAGACGCCTAAACCGATCCAATTATTATCATTTTGGAAGAGAAAAACGAGGGCGTATCCAATCAGGATGAGCTGCGCCACCATTCTAAGGGTCGCATAACCCAGTTCCCATTTACGTCCGCTCCATTTAAAATAAATCCAGCCAGAGACGATCAGAGGTAGGAGCAGATACAGCAGATTATAGAGTGGAATAACCTCTGACATCACTTATATCGCATTATAGGCTACGCCAAGGTTCTCCGCAATCTCACGTAGCCTTCTGTCCCTCGTCCATAATACAGTATCGCCTGTAATTACCACTGAGGCAAGTATAACAGCATCATTCCATTGAATACCTTTGCTGTAGAGCACCCTCTCACTGATAAAGTGGAGCGTCTCTTCAAAGGTGACTTCGTAAGTCATTGGCATAACCTTTAAATCATCTAGGAGCGGTTTCCTAAAAGGATAGTCTGCCACCGCCAGCTCCCCAATCACCAAAGGATGCATAACCATAAAATTATACTCTAGGATTTCACAGAGAAGGTGATTCTTTTCTATCAGGTGCTTCACCCAAATATTAGTGTCAGGTAAAACTCTCATTAAGCATTATACTCAGAGGAATCTTCAGACGCCTTCAGATAAGAGACCTCATCCAAATCTGGTGAGTTAGGTGAGTATCTATTATTATTTGGGAAGGATAAATGAGGCGCACTTCCACCGAGCGCGATAAGGCGTTTAGCTGCTGCTCTTCTCACATAGTCGGTGAGAGCTGCTGTCACCACAGTAGAAATATTTTTGTCACCACAGACTTTAGCGGCGTCGTTGAACAAATTATCGTCGATTGTAATTGTGGATCTCATAACGCATCATTTATCGTATTTTTGATGCGTCACGTAAAGTGTTTTCTTGCAGTAAATTTAAGATCGTCAGCCATGAACCTCACCCTAATCGAATGGAGACGGATTTTCCATGCGCATCTAATCCTTCGATTCGGGAGAACTCTTCTACCGTTTTCAGTGAATTCCTAATTGCGTTCTGATCCATTCGCACGATTGATTGACGGCGTTGGAATTGGTCTGCTCTTAAGCCTGAAAAGGATTTTCCCGCTCCGCCAGTGGGTAACGTATGGGAAGGACCAGCGAGGAAGTCTCCCACTGCGACTGCAGAGTAATTTCCTACGTAGATAGCACCTGCGTTCCGTATTTTTGGGAGGATCTCCTCTTCATTATCGACCACTAGCGTTAAGTGCTCTGGTGCGTAGTCATTACAAATTGCGATGGCTTCTTCTAAGTCATTGACCAGAAGGGCAAAGCATTTGTTATCGAGCACTTCTTGTAAATACTCTCCACGTGAAAGTCCTGATACTTGCGCTTGAATTTCTGCCTGTACGTTTTCTAAAAGAGCGGGGGAGGTGGTGATGAATCCTATCTCACTATCGGGACCATGTTCCGCTTGCCCGAGCAAGTCAGCGGCTAAAAACTTAGCGTTTCCTGTTTCATCCGCAACAACCAGAATTTCACTTGGACCAGGGAGGAGATCAATCGATATGGCTCCTATTAATTGACGCTTCGCTTCTACGACAAAGGCGTTTCCAGGACCAAAGACTTTCTCGACAGGCGAAAGTGTTTCTGTCCCTAATGCGAGCGCCGCGATGCCTTGCGCCCCACCTACCTTGAGGATTTCCGTAGCTCCTATCTGGATGAGAGCATAGAGTAATTCTGGGTTCACCTTTCCGTCCGCACCACAGGGCGTAGCGGCCACGATTTCAGGACAGCCGATCGCCTGCGCAAACGCTCCTGTCATCAGCGCGGTGGAGACGAGAGGGGCTTTCCCGCCCGGTACATAGATGCCCACTCGGTCAAACGGGGTGAAGCGTTCACCAACTTCCGCGCCTTCTTTGTTCGTGTAGCTCCAATCTTGGCGTTTACTTTTTTCCGTGAAGTGGTGAATATTTTGCCTGCTAGACTCGATGGCATCTTTTGTGGCTTGAGACACTTGAGTGGTTGCCTCAGCGATCTCTTCTGAGGAGACTAGTAAGCTATCAGGTGTGAGGGTTGCCTTATCAAACTTAGCAGTGAGATCGATAAGCGCCTGATTCCCTCTTTCCTTTACGTCAGAGATGATCCCGGATACGATGTCTGAAACGGAGGTGTCTGGAATGGCACGACGATTTAGAGTTTTCCGAAATGCTGAATATTCAGGGTCTGATTGCTTAAGGACTTTCATAACTTACTAAACTTGGCGGCTTTATGGATAATAAGGCTGAATTACGAGGTAAACGATAGGTCCCGTCAGGGCGACGTAAAGCCACATCGGATAGGCGAATTTTACAAGCTTTCTGTGGAGAGAAAATTGCTTGTGAATAGCAGCAATAATAGAGAATAAAATGAGAGGGAAGCTGAGTGCGGCGAGTGCAATGTGCGTGAGGAGTAAAATCAGGTAACGAGGCTTAGTGGAGAAGACCGCAGTTTCCTCTAGGTCGCTCAGAATGCCGTCATGATTGCTATCTCCAAAAAGGGTGTGCCCACTGGTGAAGTGATAGGTAACGTAACAGAGAAGGAATAGTGCCGATACTATAAAGGCGCTCATCATCATCGTTCGGTGTGCGCCTTTATTGCCGAGCTTAATAAAAATTCCGCCCAAAATGATGAATACGGCGGCAAGGCTATTAAGAACGGCGTGGGTCAATGGAAGGAAGGAGACATCCCACCAATTTGGAGTGGGTAACTCCACGCGCATCATCAAACCTACAAGGAGGAGCACAACTACGGTGGCAGCGCTAGCAGCTATATACCAAGGCTTGGCGGAATTTGCGTTCTTAGTCATTATTGTTTAAACAGTTTTCAATGGTGTTATGAAGCTCGCTTTCAAAGGTCTTGGTTAAGTCCTCATTTTGTGAACGTGCAAAGGATAAATCCCGCTTTAAACGCATTGTTAATCCCTTATCAAATACTGCTAATCCTAGATCATGGGCATATTTACCTTTCGCCGCTATTTCTTGAGGGTCTGTTCTTTCCCTAATATCCATGAATTTCATTTCATCTGCCATAAAGGAATGAAGTTTTTCTTTATCTCCAGTTAAGAATACCCAATTTTTACTGTCAGCATTTACGATGTCAGCATACTCCTTAAGCCGCTCTACGTCATCCGTTTCTGGATCTACGGTCATACAAACGATCATAAATCGTGGGTCATCTTTATACTTTTTATAGAGGTTTGAGAGATCAGTGTAGTTTCTCTCCGCACACATTGGGCACTTTGCGAAGAATTGGGCAAACACCCAGACCTTATCTTCCAAATCTGTGATTGAGAACGCTTCTCCGTCTTGGTTCGTGAGCGTAATGCTTTTAGAGAGCTTTAGGTATTCAGTCTCCGTATCTTTGCCGATGTCCACAGCTACTGGTTTTTCAGCTTCCGCTTTTATGTCATAGAGTTTCCCAAGTGTAGTGAAGCCGAAGATAGATAAGCCACAGATAAGAGCTACGGCTACATAGATAAGAGTGATCTTTTTTTTGTCTGTCATAGATTTGATTTAGGGGGAGCGCGGGCATCTTGCCCGCTATTAGAGTATTTGTTTGATTCAGTTACTTGTGGAAGAGATGCTATTGCGGGCAGGACGCCCACGTTCCCTTACTTACCACCCTTCAAGGCAGGGTCTTCTTCGTTAGGGTTATCTAAGAGGTAGGAGACGGAGTCATGAAGTAGCTGATCTAGACGCTCTTCATAGATCATAGGCTCTTCACTTTTCTTTAATTGAAGGTCTAGGGACTGTGCTTTAGTAAAGTTGAAATGTCCCCGCATGTGGCACAGTGCCGCTTGCGGGAGAGTGCTCGTTCCTTCAGAGATTTGATCTAGAAGGATGAGGTCATGGTCATAGGTCCACTTTCCATCCTTTTCATAGGGCAGGAGTGAGAAGCGGAATTCATTCTTAATGTATTTCTGCACCACTTTAATGTTAGCAGCTACGATGTAATCGCTATCAGTTAAGAAAGCAGAATGTGTTTTACGGTAGTTGATTAATTTCTGTTTCTCTTTTTCCGTGGCATCCACGATGAAGATACAGGCTTTTATTTCTGTATCAGGGAATTGCTTACGGAGGTTAGTTACCTTCTCGTGATTGAGTTTGTTTACCTCTTGGGTGGAGGAGCAATAGGCTAACCAGATGTTACCATGAAACACAGAAAGGGAGATGACATTTCTTTTGTCATCAAGGAGCTGGATGTTCTTTGTTAGGGCCTTCTCAAATGGGGGGCGAAACTCACGACTGTTTAGATACCGCACGTATGCAGGAGGAATGAGAGCGCCGCTCGCGATAATTATAGCGGCGAGAATAAGAACGGTTTTGGTAGTGTCTGCAAGAGGTTTCAAAAGTCTTTAGGTAATCCAGTTAGTTTTCTTAAAGGGGAGCGCACCCATCTTGGGTGCTAACATCGGCATCCTGCCGTATGTTCTTAATCTGCCAAAGGCACAAATGCTTCTTATTTTCATGCGGATTTTTCATTGCTCTAAAGTTAACTCATTTCCAGTCAAATGCAAGCACGGTGAGGGCTAGAGGAAGGTAAAGAAGGGTGGCAAAAAAGGCTTTTCTCATATCTACTCGTTCACGAGATTTAAGAAATTTTATGGCACTGAGGATTAAAAATATCGCTAAGAGGCATCCTACAATGGGGAATACCCAGCCTGTTAAACCTAGAGCGGGGCAGAGTAGGGGAAGTAGCACCATAAAAAGGGAAAAGAAAATATAGAGCTTGGCGCTCTTTTCTCCTGAGACGTCCCCATTACTCCACATTTCATATTTAGCTTCTTCATACTCTTCTCGGCAGAGCCAGTTAATCGCTACAAAGTGTGGGAGCTGCCATAAGAAGAGGAGGGCGAATAAGAACCAAGGTGCAGCCTCTAAAAGTCCATGTCCGGCACCGACCCATCCCATCATGGGCGGAATGGCTCCGGGGATCGCTCCGATCAGAGTATTAACGGATGATACTCGTTTCATAGGTGTGTAAATAAAAACATAGGTGCCGATGGTGAGAGCGGCGAGAAAGGCGGCTTCAAAAGAGATCATCGCGCCAAGGTGGATGATGCCAGCGGCGCAGAGAAACCAGCCAAGAGCAAAGGCGTATGGAGGGAGAATCCGACGTGAAGGTAAAGGGCGGTTTGCAGTTCTCGCCATTTTCGCATCGGACTCTACTTCCATGACTTGATTAAAGACCGCAGAACCAAAGGCAGAGAGCGCGGTGCCGAGGATAGTATGAAAGAGTGCCCAAGCGGCTTCTCCTGAGAAGACTCCACCTGATGTTTTCCAGCCAAGGAGATAGCCAAAAAAGGTAGTGATCAGCACGAATATATTCAGACGCAGCTTCACAAGTGTTGAGAGATCTTGCTTGAGTGTCGGGATTTGAACTGTGGTTTCGTCGCTCATTGAGTAGTCGCCTCCTCACATATGCCTCAGCTGTTCTACTTGGCAAGGGGGAATCTCTGATTTCCATGCTTGCACAGTGCCTCTCACAAATGTCTATTCAATTTATGTCAGTATTAGAGGTTAAAAATCTTACTACGAGATTCCATACGAGAGGAGGCGTGGTGAAAGCGGTAGAGGATGTCTCTTTTTCTCTAGAGAAGGGAGAAACGCTTGGAATAGTAGGAGAGTCTGGCTCAGGAAAGTCTGTGACCTGTTATTCACTGTTAGGGCTCATCCCTCAGCCTCCAGGAAGAATCCATGCGGGCACTGCGATGTTTGATAAGATGGATCTGCTTCAACTTTCAGAGTTTGAACTTAGGCACATACGAGGAAAACGTATTTCTATGATCTTTCAAGATCCAATGACTTCTCTTAATCCTTACATGACTGTGGGTGCTCAACTTATGGAGCCTTTAGAAATTCACGAAAGAATAAAGGGGCTTGAAGCGCATCAAAGAGCGGTGGAAGCAATGGGAGAAGTGGGTATCCCTGAGCCTGAATCACGCATGGGTGCTTATCCCTTCGAGTTTTCTGGTGGAATGCGCCAGCGTATTATGATCGCGATGGCACTGATTACGCGCCCCGAGCTATTAATTGCAGATGAGCCGACCACCGCGCTAGATGTTACTGTTCAGAAACAGGTGCTAGACCTCATAAAAGCTAGACAAGAAAAGCTTGGGACAGCTGTAGTTCTCATTACGCATGATCTAGGTGTGGTGGCGCAGGTCTGCGATAAGGTAAATGTCATGTATGCAGGGCGAACCGTAGAGAGTGCCCGAGTAGAGAGCTTATTCCGTGATCCTCGCCATGCCTACACGCGCGCTTTATTGAAGAGTATCCCTGCAAACCACGAGAAGGGAGAAGAGCTTTATACTATTCCTGGGTTGCCTCCCATATTAAGCAAGCTCGATAACGGCTGTTCGTTTAGATTTAGAAATACACTGGGAGATGCGGAGAAGTGCCTTACTGCTCAAGCGCCGCAGTTAGATGAGGTGAAGTCTGAGCACTACGTTCAGAACTGCCCAGGGTGCTTGGCTTAAAGGCTTCTACAAGAAAAGAGAAGCCTATTGAGTTGAAAGGTAGTGTAGCTTCTTACTGCATGGTCATCCCGCCGTCTACAGCAAGGACTTGACCTGTGATGTAACGTGCTTCTTTAGAGGCAAGAAAGGTGACAAGCGAGGTGACATCTTCTACTTTCCCGAACTCTTTTAATGGGATCTTCGCAAGAATGTCAGACACCACTTGCTCAGGGAGAGCATCTGTCATATCGGTTTGAATAAATCCTGGGGCGATGGCATTTGCGGTCACAGCACGACCGGAAAGCTCACGCGCAATAGACTTAGTAAAACCAATTAAGCCTGCTTTAGAGGCCGCGTAGTTAGATTGTCCCGCGTTTCCAATAAGCCCAATGACAGAAGCGATATTGATGATTCGAGCATCTTCCGCTTTCATAAGAGATTTTTGGAAAGCTTTTACAGTATGAAATGCCCCTTTTAGGTTGGTATTTAGTACATCATCCCAGTCCTCGGTTTTCATTCGTAACATAAGTCCATCACGTGTCACCCCTGCGTTATTCACTAAGATACTTGGAGCACCAAAGTCCGCCGTAACTTGCTTGGCGAGATCTGCAACGGCATCCCAGTCTGAGACATCTACTGCATATGCTTTAGAGGCTTCTGGGTATGCTTCATTGATAGATTTAGCGGCATTTCCACAGCTTCCTGTGCTACGGCTAACAACAGCGACCTTTGCTCCTTCTGACGCAAATGCACGTGCAATTTCTAATCCTATTCCACGACCTGCACCGGTCACGACTGCTACTTTTCCTTCAAATCGGGACATAATATTATCTGTGAATGGTCTCGTTATAGACTGCAATCTTTTTTTACATGGTGAGCTGCTCTTGTAGAGTTTAGATGCCAGTAACCACTCTTACCCAAAGGCATTCATAAAGCTTGTTTCTAGAGCCAGGGCTTCACTCACGTTCGTTTCTGTGAGGAGATAACGGAGCTCCTCTAAGGCTTCCATTCTGAGAAGGAGGCTGTCGATTGAGAGGTCAGCGGCAAAGTCTGAAAAAAGTTCTACAGACTCTGAGAAGCGACTTGGTGTATGTCCGACCTTCCAGCGAATGACATCACCAAACCAAGAAATAAGCGTGTTAATGCTATCTGTTCTTAATGCAAGGTAATCGGAAGCTTCGGCCGCCTTTGCCTGATCTTCCTTACTTTTTAGGAAGTCCTTATCTACCACTTGCTTGAGTTGATCTGTCTCTTCTTTGAGTGCTGCTTTATGCTTTTGTACAATTGTATCTTTTTCTGCTTTAAGATAAAAATCGAAGCTAGCTTTTAGTGAGAGCGCACTCGCTATTCCTCTGCTCTGCCCTTTGAGAGCCTTTGAAATAATCTCGTTTATACCGTTCTGTAGGTCACTCAGCCCTGCGAAATCAGGATTGTAGAGGGGAATATTTACACAACGGGAAAGAATGGTAGTGAGGAGTCTATCTGGAGCAGTAGTTAGGAGCAGGAGGAGACAATTATTAGGAGGTTCTTCTAAAGTCTTAAGAAAGGCATTAGCGGCAGACTCGTTCATGCGGTCTGCATCTATAATAACTCCTATTTTCCACTGCCCATCTGGAGCTGACATGTAAAAAGAGTCCTCCAATTCTCTCATTTCTTCCACCCTTATGAGGCGGGACTTAGAGCGTGGACGAACTACCCTTACAAACTCACTTTGGCTGTCTTCTAATGGTATATTAGCTGAGTCGTCTGCCGAAGGCGCGATTTGGACAGGATCGCCGAACATATCAACCTCTGCTACCTCCTCTTTAGGGGCATTGAGCATACTGATAATCTTCGTCGCGAGAGCCCTTTTTCCGACCCCATTTTCGCCTGTAATAAGAAAAGCATGACCTAAGCGCCCGCGTTCTCTTGCTGAATTAAGTAATTCGTATGCTTGATCATTCGTTAAGGGCATCTTTTCTTATTCGGTTTATGTTAGCTCATAACTGAGGTAAAAAGGATTATCGAGAAACAATTCTCGACTTCTCGTATTTTTTTTAGAGGCTCGTCTTATGTGTGATTCTTTAAAATTCACTGACCGAAGCGAAGCAGGAAAAATAGAAGATACAACGCTCTTTGCGCCGAAGTATGATGCCAATGGGTTGATCGTGGCGGTAGCTATCGACTACAAAACAAAAGAACCTCTCATGCTTGCTTATATGAATGAGGAGTCTCTTAAGATGACTTTAGAGAAGAAGGAAGCGGTTTATTACTCTCGAAGTAGGCAGGAGCTGTGGCATAAGGGAGCCACCTCTGGTCATGTGCAAAAGATAAAAGAAATCCGTACTGATTGTGACCAAGACGCTCTGATCCTAAGTGTGGAACAGCTTGGTGCCGGGGCTTGTCACACAGGGCGAGAATCTTGCTTTTACCGTTCTGTAGAAGTGGAAGACGGAAAAGCGGTAACTAAGCTTGCTGGTGACGTCGCTCAGACCTTTGATCCTGAAGCGGTTTATGGGATGAAGTGAACACTTTAAAGTTGAGGCTAAATGAGCTCAGCGATAATGGTCGCATATTAGAATGATAAAACGTATCAACGGGAAAGTAGTAAAAGTATATACATAACAAGCCTTTATCTAATTATCTCCCTACTAATATAGCAAAAAACTTGCGACATTTTATACAATTTCATATTAATGGGAAGTGAGGGCTAGCTCTTTCCCTTAAATAAGATTTTCACTTAATTATTCTATGAGCCTACATACGAAATTAACTCCAGAAGCGCAAGAAGCCCTTCGTAAACAAAAGGTCGCAGCAACTGTGACAAGTATAGTCATCGCCTTCCTTAGTATAGCACTTATTGGAGTGCTATTGATGCTTCTCCTCATCGCGATACCTCATAAAGAGATAGAGACTATCATTACATACCAAGCTCCGCAGAGTGAAGATTCAGAAGAGACTGATCAGCCTAAGGTGCAAACAAATCAGCGACAAACTCCTAAACCTCCTGCGTCCTCCGCATCTGTGGCAAATATCATCACGAGTGCATCTGTAAGTGCAGTTTCTGTGCCTGATGCACAAACAATGACATCTGTTGAGTCTCTAGATTTTGGTGAAGTGAGTGACTTCGGCTTAGATGCAGGATTTGAGGATTCCTTTAGCTCTGAAACGAGCTTTTTCGGTTCTAAAGTGCAAGGTAATCGTATTTGCTACGTGATCGACTATTCAGCATCAATGAAAGGGGAGAGGGATAAATTGATGAGGGCGGAACTTACAAAGTCTGTAAATAAGCTAAGAGGTGGTGCAGACTTTAACCTCATTTTTTTCTCGGGGATAGCATGGCAATCTGGTGATAAAGTAAAGATTAATAGGGGAGCTAAAACAGGCGTTGTTACTGACTACGAAGGGAAAACTTATCAATGGAAGGCGGGCGTGCCTGAGGGAACGAAACAAGTTATGGAATGGAGAGACCCTACCTCTCAGAATATTGAAGAAGCGGTAAAGCAAATTATAAATACTCCTTTGTATTTCGGCACTAGATGGGACTATCCACTTGAATACGCCATGAGTATGGACCCTAAGCCAGATATCATCATCTTTATGACAGACGGAACGAGCGGGAAAGATTCCGCAGAAATGGCTTCTGAAATTGCTAAAAAAGCACAACGGAGAAAAATAGTTATCAACACAATTGCTCTTATGGAACCAAAAGCGGCTAAGGGGATGAAAATACTAGCTGAAGAAACAGGGGGAACTGCTATCATGGTTAAGAGTGAAAATGAAGTCATAGACCTGATGACTAATAAGCTCTTGATGACAGAGTGATTTACATTTACTAATCTTTTTAGTATAACGAAATACTAACTTACTATAGTGGGATTTTCCCAACAGTCTACACCTGTGTCGACTGGAGAGGATAAAACGGCATGGTCAGCTTTATTCATCTCGCAGACTCAGTTTCGTATAGAAACGCATGCCGAACAAGAAATAGATCAGGCGCATCACGTAAAATCAGTTTCAAATAAAAATAGGCAATTTACCAAACTCTACTTATTCTTAGTTCTTATTGTAATCGTCAACGAGCTCTTGAAATTCAGCTGGTAGAAGCTGTCCCGCTGTGGGCGCAGCACTAGGAACACTTCTAGTAGAACCAATGGGTAAAGTCGATGAAGCTGTAGAGGATGCCTCATTCCCTGAGTTTGCCTCGCCCTCTTGACCTTTCCCTCCCGCTTTTCCCGAGCTACTCCCTTTACTTTTAGATGGTTGGGCTTCCTCTTCTTTGCCTAACATTTTCCTAAGCATTTCCATCAATGCTTTATCTGTGCCAGACTTTGAGTTTTTAGAGTCTTGTTTTGCCTTAGCGGCCTCGTAAGCCTTTTCTATAATCTCTGTCTGAATAGCGATTGTTTCTCCGCTTGTATCTCCATCTATAAGGTTGAGCGTGGCCTCCACCATATTGGTTTCTACTTCTTCTAGTTTTTGGATAACCTTTTCTTGGGTTTGTAACTCCACCAATTCTTGCACATCTCCCGATAAGTAATCCTGTTTTTCAGAGAGCTCTTCTGTAAGAATAGTTTTCAAGTCATCTTCACAGAAGCAAAGGGTTAAGCCCGATAGAAGAAATGAGAAAACAAAATGTATAGTTCTACTTACCATCTAGATTTTTCATTTGTTGAATAGCTCTTGTTCTTCCCCTGAGATCTTGTTGTTTGCGGATTATTTCCATCATACGGAGCATGAATTCTGTATCTTGCTCTCCTTCACTTGAGCCACCACCACCGCCACCTGATTGAGAAGCGCTTGAGCTATTAGTATTAAGTTCAGTTCCCCAGCTATTTAGCTCCTGCGCACATTGGCTCGCGTATGTCGTAGCCACGTAGCGATGATTTAGATCTAGGTAATCTACAGTAGAAAGCATCTTATCGTAAATTCCTGAAGCTGAGATATTATCTGCAAATTCTATGAAGCTCTCTTGTTGGGCTCTCTGGGCAAAATGTCGTAGGTCATCTTCTATCCAGCGGAGCTCTTGACCCAGTGCTGTCTGAATATTCTTAAAGTTTTCATTTTCTCCGATGAGTGCTGGATCTAAGTCTTTAACTGGCTCACCTAGAACATTCGGGAAAGTCTTCCATAATGATTGAGAAAAGACGTCTTGTTTCCGTGCCAATTCTTGGAGGCGCTGCACAAAGGTAGAAGACTCAAATTGGCGATCTGCTTGGCGAGCACTTTCGATGATTTCTTGGAGTTTATTGAGCGCTTCTTTTTGCAGGCTGACCGCATGGGAAAGTTGATTTTTAGAATGCTCGTTGGAAAATTTTGGGTCTGAAGCAGATTGTAAGGCGTCACGAATTTCAGGGAGGTTATTCTGAGCGATAGATTTAAGCTGTTCAGAGAGGCTTGCGATGGATCTTTTAGTAGAGTGTAAAAGCTGATCGTTCCTAAATGTATCTTGCAAAAGTTGTAATGCATCTTCGTGGTGCTTTGATACTCTTTTGATTTGAGCCTTTTCCCCGCTTAAAGAGTTTTCCAGTCTGCTATTTGATTGTGTTTTAAGTTCAGCCTCCTGCAGTGTATTCTCTATTCTTTGATTTTCATAATAGAGGGCGAGTTCTTTTTGGTAGGTTTCATCCAGGGAGTCTAAGAGTTTGCTTAGTTCGCCTCGTAAATATTCCGCGTGTGCCTCTAGGCTGAGTATGTGCACAGTGATAGGCATAGAGAGTGATTCCTTCCGCTCTGTGAGGAAGTCTTTCGAAGCGGTGTATACAGCGTAACTATTCGGAGTGATTTGTAATAGTTCAGGATTAAATGCATATTGTGTTTCTATGTGGGGTGCATTTGGTGCCCCTTTTAAAGCAGAGGTGTATCGTCTATCTTGTTCATTATCTAGCGGATGCCAACATAAACCCATTTCTTGAACTCCAAAGTCATCTTGTGAGGATAGATAAAGCTCGATTGTTTCATGTGGAAGCATGATTAACTCTCGCTCCGTTGCATTGAGAGAAGCTTTAGGTGCCTGATCTTTCCGTGGTTTTAAAAGGAACTTTGTAGAATGAGAAGATGTTATGCCATTGCTGCCAGTAAGTGAAAGAGCTAGCTCTGTAGGTTCTAAAATAATCTGTGAATCACTTTTTGCTCTATAACCAATTATGGTAAAAGGCATCTTGGAGGAGGTGGTAATTGTATTTAACTCGCTACTAGACTTAATATCTAATTGCACTTGGGCGCCTTCTAATACGGAAATGGTCTGAGACTCGACTTGCGTAGTGTGCTCTGGAAGTTGGAGATAAGATGGGTAAACGGTATTAACGGAGACGGTTTCTATCCGAGGTCGGGGAGTGGGATAAAGCTGTATTTTATCATAGGCATCCCCAGCTTTTAGATAAAGGGTATGCTTTTTCTTTAACGGAGGAATAGTGAAATGATACCCAGAATTATATTCGCTAGACTCTATCGGGTGTCCGCTCACTTTCAGACTAGCTTGAGGAATAAATTGGAGCTCTTCTTTATTTTTTAAATATGCAGTAAAGGGGTGGGACTCTTCCTTTGGAATATATAGCTTTTTAGGGACGTTTTGGAATTTGGTAATCGTGTATCGTGGAATATCTGCAAAAGGGAATAAGTATCGAGCAGTAGCACTTGAGGTCTGCTTGGGCTGAAGAACAGCTAGCCCTATAAGAACTAGAATAAGAGGGAGAAGAAAAATGCCGAGCGCTTTCCTGTAGTCTTTTGGAAGCGCTTGCTTAAAGTCGATTCTCTCAGATTCTTGTCCAATTTGTTCCAGCGCGGCTTGGGAGAGCTCAGGTGAAAAGTGTCTTTCGGAGGAATCTTGTTTCCTGAGCTCTAGAACTCCCTGAAGGCGATCTCCAAATCGTGGCATTTGCCTCTTAATGAGATGAGAAAGGGATGCATTAGATTTGTTCTTCCAAACCCTGTGGTAGTAGTGGAGTGGGCCGAGCAGAATAATTCCTGATAGACCAAGTAAAAAAGTGATGGCTCTACCATTGGTGCTCACAGGTATGATGCGATCCCACAGAATGAAAGTTAGCAGGAATAAGGTAAGGCAGACACTAGCTAGAAGGAGCCATTCAGTAATAGTATTACTTCTTAAAGCGCTTTTGAGGCGACTAAACTTTTGCTCTAGCTGATGAGGAAGAGCTGGGAAGTCTTTGGGGCTTGGAGATGAATGAGGCAACCTGAGTGTGTTTCCACTAGCGAATACTATCCACTAATGTATTAAGTCTTTGAGAACCATGCCTCTATTCTCTCATTTATTCAATCATTATTAGTCTTAGTTATAAGAGGCTAAAGGCTTCTAGTTATGTGGACTAAGAGGACATTAAAAAAGGTACGCTCGGTATTGACAGGACGTCATGCATAAATAAGTTATCCACACAAATTGTAATCAAAATGAGTACAGAAACACATACCTTCCAAGCTGAAGTAAAACAGGTCTTGGACATCGTTATTCACTCCCTTTATACAGAGCGCGATATCTTCCTTCGTGAACTTATTTCTAATGCCAGTGATGCCTTAGAGAAAGTGAATCTGAAACAAGCGACAGAGAAGAACATCTTCCAAGGAGAGAAAGACCTCCAGATAGACATTTCCTTTGATGAAGAAAAGAAAACAGTCACCATTAAGGACTACGGGATAGGAATGAACCGTGAAGAACTTAAGACGAACCTCGGAACCATCGCTCACTCGGGTACGAAAGCCCTTCTTCAAGCTCTTAAAGAAAAAGGAGAAAGCGCGGGCGATATGATCGGACAGTTTGGAGTAGGATTCTACTCCGCCTTTATGGTCTCGGACAAAGTAGAACTTTTCACCCGCAGCTGGGATCCTACCGCAGAAAACCTTAAGTGGGAATCAGACGGAGCAGGTGCCTACACCATCACAGAAGAAGAAAGTGAGCTAGACCGCGGAACCACCATCATTCTTCACCTTAAGGAAGAATATGAGGAGTATGCCAGCGAGCAAAAAATTAAGTCTGTCATTGAGCGCTACTCAAACTACGTCGGGCACCCCATCATGATCGGGGAAGAGCGCGTCAACACCGTTGAAGCGATCTGGCTCAAGAATAAGAATGATGTCACAGAGGAAGAATACGAGAAGTTCTACCAATTTACCTCTAAAGCGTTCGATAAGCCACGCTACACCATGCACTTCCAAGCGGATGCACCCATGGCGCTAAACTGCCTCCTTTTCACTCCCCAAGAAAACCCGGAAAAAATGGGCTTCGGGCAAGTTGATCCAGCCGTCGCTCTCCACTGTAGAAAAGTCCTCATTGACTCCAAACCGGAAGGACTACTCCCAGAATGGCTCCGTTTCCTAAAGGGCGTTATCGACTGTGCAGATCTCCCATTGAACATCTCGCGTGAGTCTCTCCAGGATTCCTCTGTTGTCACAAAGCTGGGCAGAGTCGTTACCAAGCGTTTCGTTAAGTTTCTCGCTAAACAAGCCAAGGATGATGAGGAACAATACCTCCAGTTTTACCAAACCTTTCAACGTTTCCTTAAGGAAGGATCTTGCCATGACTTTGAGAATAAAGAAGCACTCACAGACCTTCTTCGCTTCCAATCTACAATGACGGAAGAAGGAAAATTCACCACGCTTCAAGACTACCTAGACCGCGCTAAAGAGGAGCAAAAAGAAATCTACTACCTCATCTCTACCTCTGTAGAAGCAGCCAAAAGCAGCCTCTACTTAGAGCCGTTCAAAGCACGCGGACTAGAAGTCCTCCTCATGACAGACCCTGTGGACGAGTATGTCATGGGCACGCTTCCTGAGTATAAAGAGAAGAAATTCGTTTCTATAGATAAGGCAGACATCGAGCTAGATGACCACGCTCTAGACGGAACCCCACTTCCTGAAGAAGAGCTGAAATCTCTCTTAGACTGGATTAATGTCTCTCACTCAGAGCAGGTAAAAGAAGTCGTCTCAGGCACCCGCCTCGTAGACAGCCCTATTATCGCTCTCGCCCCTGATGACCAAATGGGCTTCCAAGCTCGCGCCATGATGGAAGCAATGGGACAACCTGTTGAAGAGCCAAAAGCGGTGATCGAGATTAACCCTCGTCACGACCTCATCAAGGCACTCGCGGAGTGTCAAAAAACTGACGATGAGAAAGCACGCCGCATCTTTAACCAACTCACCCAAAACGCCCTTTTAGCTGCTGGATTAGTGAAGAACCCTGCGGATGTGGCGAATGGAATGAATGATCTCGTTGCTGAGTTTCTGAAGTAACTTCTAAAGCACAGAGAACATTCTAATTTAATTTTAAGCGAGTCCTTAGTGGCTCGCTTTTTTAGTTTAAAAGGTGAGCAATTTTAATTCTCCTCTATACCAACTATGATTAGAGAGAAATAAGAGGGGTGCCGTAAAGTGTGTACCCTGTAGAGTCCTCTATTTTCACATTGATGAGTTCACCGGTGAGGCGGTTTGCGTTCCCGTCTATAATGACAATCTTATTTTGGCTTGTTCTGCCAGAGAGCTTATTTTTATTCGTCTTAGAGGGACCTTCGATAAGAACTTCCTGTGTAGTGCCAATGAGTGCAGCATTCTTACGAATGGTGATTTCATCCTGAATTCGTAGAAGGCGCTGATTGCGATCTTCTTTATCGCTCTCACTGAGCTGCTCTTCCATTTCTGCGGCGGGCGTGTCCTTACGCTTAGAGTAACGGAAGATGAAGGAGTTATCAAACTCTAGATGCTTAACACATGCGACGGATTCCTGAAAGTCTTCTTCGGTTTCTCCTGGAAAGCCTACGATGATATCAGTGGTGATAGCAATGTCTGGGCGTGCGGCCTTCATCTTCTCACAAATGGTGATGAACTTCTCATTTTTATAGGGACGGCGCATTTTCTTAAGAATGGCGTCGCTCCCACTTTGCATAGGGAAGTGAATGTGAGAGCAAAGTTTAGGTAGATACGTGAAGGCAGTTACGAGATCATCTCGGTATCCAATCGGGTGAGGGGAAGTGAAGCGAATACGCTTGAGGTCCTCTATTTCATGCACGGCTTCTAAGAGTTGAACGAATGGGCTTTTACCGTCCACCTTTTCAAATTCAGTGCGTCCATAAAGGTTAACGATTTGACCTAGTAAGGTGACTTCTTTCACGCCTTGGTCAACGAGCCCTTTGACCTCATCAACGATTTCTTGGATGGGGCGTCCGCGCTCTTTACCGCGCGTATCTGGGACGATGCAAAACGAGCAACGCATATTACACCCCTGCATGATGGAGACGAAGGCGGTGGCGCGCTTCGTTTCTCTCGGGAGGTGATCTTTAATGGTGTTTTGCGAGTCGGCTTCTTCTGCGACATCGCAAACATTAACGCCAGTGAGCGCTAGCCCTGGATTATCCATACGCCTCTCGATGCGCTTAGAGAGAATATCATCTACGTAGGAAAAGACCTTATGATACTTCTGTGTCCCCACCACGACATCTAAGTGAGGAATACGGTCAAAGAGCTCATTCCCGCGCGACTGAGCCATACATCCCATGAAGCCATAAACGATGTTTGGGTTATTTTGACGGTATTTCCCCATGATGCCCATTTTACCGAGCGCTTTTTGCTCCGCTTGATCACGCACAGAACAGGTATTAACAAGAATGACATCAGCTTCCTTTTCCCTGCCTGTTACGGTGTAGCCGCCCTCTTGGAACATGTTAGCAACTTGTTCTGAGTCGCGCTCATTCATCTGGCATCCGTAGGTTTTTATAAAGACGTTTGGCATGAGTAGAAAAGGGGATATGTCATATGTCATTAACTATGGCGAGTATCATTTTTAGCCCTTTTTCTTTGTTTATAGTAGATGATCTATTATAGCTCAGTTATGTCATTTTTAAATGAAGACAAAGGAGTGGAACAAGTTAGCGTAACTGGTTCTAAGAATGGAAAAAAGAAGGCAGAGAAAAAAGGGAATAGCGCCTTTTCCTTGGTTCTTTTAGTTCTGATCCTCGTAGCGCTTTACTATGGAAAAGATTATTTAACGGGTGAAAAAGAGATCCCAGTGCTCTCAGATGCCCTGTCACAGACTAAACCAGAATCTAATTTAGAACCAAAAGGAAGATTAATTGTTCCAAAGGAAAATGACCGGTCATTAAAGGCATTACTCACAGAGTTTAAGAAGGAATATGAGCAAATGTATGACCCTGAAAAGATGAAGGAAACTAAGCCAGAGGTGAAAATGATTCAGTTTTCAGAAGATGAGCAGAGTTTACTTATTGAGCTAGAATCATCACTCCCGGTTAGTGGGGCACAGCAATCGGAAGACATCATTTACAATATGGATGAGTTTGGGAGATTAGTGACTAAGGGGACTTTTTCTTTCATTAAGCTACACCCTAAGAACTAAAGAAAAGGTTTTAGGGCGACTTTAATTATCTTAATTTACGCAAAAAACCACCATCGTTAAGGATGGTGGTTTTAAAGCTTAAAACAGAGTCTGGAAAATTAGTATTTCACACCGCAGCCATAAGCCGCTGTTTCTGTGGTCTTGATTTCTTCTCCAGCAATAAGAGCGTCTAAAGCTGCTGCAACATAGTTTTCAGAGTCTGCGATGTCTGCACTCTCTGTCGAGTTATTATCATCGATCGCTCCGGCATATGAAAGGACTCCTTCTTTATTGATGACATACATGTGAGGAGTGGTTTTAGCCTCATATATTTTACCCACTGCGCCGTCAATATCTACAAGGGTTTTTGTTGCGTTTGCGTTGTGCTCAGTCGCGGCTGCGGTAAGAGCTTTTGCGTCTTTGAATGTAGGGTGCTCTGCATTTGCGGATGAGATAATGAGCCATGCAGCACCTTTATCAGTATATTCTTTCTGGAGTGCTTGCATGTGTCCCTCATTATAATGCTTTTTCACGAACGGGCAGTCAAAGTTTACCCATTCTAGAACTACTTCTTTTCCTTTATAATCAGAAAGCTTAACGTCTGATCCATCAGCCGATTTTAGGGTGAAGTCAGGTGCTGCTTCGCCTACTTTAGCGTGAGTGTGTGTAGAGCTTTCCTTATCAGCGTCACAGCTTCCACAGTCAGCGAATAGTAGCGAGGCACATGAGGCGAGTGATAAAATAGAGGTTAGGATGGTTTTCATGATTTTATTTATAATTTATGACAATTGTCGTTACTTAGATACATCAGTAGAGAAATTATTCAGCCTATTTGTTCTTTAATATGTCAGACACTAATTCCGTAAAAAACTTCACGCCAGCTTCATAATCGTCGACGGTTATATACTCATCTTCAGTATGCGCTTGGTCAATTACTCCTGGGCCAAGACAAATAGACGGGATCCCTCCCGCATTGAGATGGGCAGCATCAGAAAACCATGGAGCGCCCACACATTGAGCGGTTGGTTGAGCTTTTTGAATCGCTTTAATCCACTTGTTTTCTGGGGCGACTTCCATTGGTGGGTTTTCTTCATGACATAGAAAGGTAACATCTAGGTCTTTAGTAAGTCTATTGACCAGCTCCTCACCACCTCCTTGCTCCCATAATGCAGGTATGGTACGAATATCTAAGGTGAGGCTGGCCTCATCTGCGACGATGTTTGGACTCGTGCCGCCATTGAAGAGTCCTAGATTCCATGTCGTTCTCCCTAGGACGGGATGAGAAAGTTTAGAAAATTGCACATCAAGAGCGTTTGTTAAGGCTGAAAATGAATGAAAGAGCTTGAGAATGGCATTCTCACCTAAATGCGGCTTGGAGGCGTGAACGGCCTTACCCTTCGTGGAGAGCGTCGCCCAGAGACAGCCCTTTGTGCAATTAACGATTTGAAGCGAGGTAGGCTCACCCGCAATTCCAAACTCGTATTCGTCTGCGTGATGTTTAGCAAAGTGCTTAGAGCCTAGCTGTTGGGTTTCTTCACCCATGAAGGCAACGAAGTCTATTGCGACTGGAGCATCAGCTAAAAGATCGGCATTTGTGGTGAGAGCCCACAACATCGCTGCCATTGATCCCTTGGTATCGGTAGAGCCACGTCCCCAGATTTTACCGTCTTTTAGTTCTCCAGAAAAGGGAGGGATGACCATTGTTTTTACGCTTACCGTGTCTAGATGAGGACCGAAGAAGATGCGAGGTCGATCAGAAGAGCCAGGTGCTCGCGCAATTAAATTTGGGCGGCCTGACTCTACTTCTTCTAAGGTGACTGCGAAACCTGCGTTCTCAAGAAAGGGGGCAAGGGCTTCAGCAATGCGTTGTTCTCCAAAGTGACCAGAATCGAGATCTACTTTACTAACGCCTTCTGGATTTACTGAAGGGATAGAGATGAGGGCTTGGAGAAGCTCAATGGGGGATGGGGGGGGCGTTATAATCATGGTAGTTGCCAGATGCCTTTAAGACGATTGTATTCGGTTCGAGGTAAGATGACGTAGGTTGGGTTTTTTGTAGGGTCTACGTTGGAAATGAGAGAGCGCAGCTTTTCTTCTTTCATGGTGGTGCATCCAGCAGTGGCTTTACTTCCGCCACCGCGCCATATATGGAAGAAAATCGCAGAGCCTTTTCCTGAAATAGCCTTGGGTGGTGCATTATGCGCGATGAAGAGCTTTAAGCTATGTGCATAATCCCCTTGGCGCATCTGGGCGTCTTTTTCCCACTGTGAAGATGGGTCGCGGTTGAGAATGATATGTTGGTTATATTTTGAAGAAGCTCGGTCTTCCACCCAAAGATCTCGCGAAGTAATTTGACGGTAAGGTGTATTCGGGTGTTTTTGACACTTAGGCGCATATCCCCAGACTCCACCTATTGAAAATACACCAGCAGGAGTTCTACCATCACCTTCTACTTTTTGTTTTCCAGGCTGTGATGGATGGAGCCCTATACCCCAACTGGAGCCATTTCTTCCAAGGCGCCCTTTCCATACTTCCGAAGTAGGCACCCATTGGTTATCATTTCTCTCAAAGCTTTGGAGGGAGACATAAGAGTTATTCCAGCCTTCGGTGATTCCCAAAAGAACCTGGCTAGAAACACGAGGGAGAGAAAAGCCTTCCGTGGAGGGCTTTGGTTGAGTCGTGGCGTTAGGGTCTCCAGTAGCACATCCCATCAGGAGAAGCGCAAAGGTAAGGAGTGAGGCGAAAGCGGATTTGGTGGAGGACATATATTAATGATGTTTTTTTCTTTGTAGTAGAACTTTAAAGGCACTTCCAGCACCGAATTGGTCTACTAAGCGTGAGGACACATCTACGTTCTCTAGGAATTCAGACTGCGTCCTAATAAACGCTGTTTCCAGTCCAAATGTTTTACCCCAGTTCATTAAATCTGAGAAATTCACATCGGCAGTGAGATCTTGCCTCCCCATGTTTTGGTAGATTTGGGCGTCTTCATATCGCTCTTGTATAAAGTAGGATCGGATAGAGCCTCGCTTTTTCCGTTCATAAAGATCAGCAGCTAGATCGCCATAATCTATGGTAAGAAGGCTTCCCTTTTTTAACGAAGGTATAGCTTTTTCTAAGTAGTTATGATACGAAGCATGAACCTCCACGCGTTGCCCCTCCTCCCAATCTTGCGTGAATATAGAGCTGAAAGGTAATGAGGTAGCCTCTTCCCAAGTCTCGTGCGTTTCACCATCCTGAATAATGAGAAATAGCTCTAGCCAGCCGCCGCCTTCTTTTTTAAAGATACGCACTGGAAAAGCGTCTACAAATTCATTCGAGTAAATGAGGGCGTGCCCGCCGAGATCGCTAATTGCTTCTTGTGCAGAAGGAAACCATTGCACCTTCTTCCCTAACAATTGCTCTTGCTGTGCTCTTAAGTTTGTAGAGACTTCTACGATGGCTTGAGTGAGACCAATTTTATGTTTCCAGCTTAATGACTCCCTTACTTGCTTAGTCAGGACTCCAGACCCTGCCCCTAACTCTATTACAGGGAGCTTTTCCCCATGGTGACGCCACTCTTCTTGAATCCAGCCTGCTATCGCATGACCAAGTGAATTAATGAGCTCTGGGGTGGTGGTGAAATCTCCTCCTTTTCCCACCGTCTTCACATTTCTACTATAATATCCTCTCTTAGGATCATATAAACAGCGGTTCATCCAGTCATCAAATCTCAGTTTCACACACTTTTATCTCGCACAATGTATCAAAGATACAAAGTATATTTAGAAGGAACCAAGATTCGTGGATAAAAGAAAAAAAAAAGGATTTAGAGAAGGGCGAGAAAATAAGCATACTCAAGCAACAGGTGGCACACGCAAGAGGCTTGATGAGGCAGACTTAGAAGCAATGGTCAAAGCAAAACCGCAGGGGCTATATCTCATTTTAGATTGTTTACAGGATCCTCATAATTTGGGAGCTATCTTACGCACCGCAGATGGTGCGGGTGTAGATGCCGTCATCGCACCCCGAGATAAAGCTGTAGGAATAACTGATACGGTGAGACGAATTTCTGTAGGGGCTGCAGACCATGTTCCATATATATCAGTGACGAATCTTGCACGGGTCATGGAGATGTTAAAAGAGCATGGGGTTTGGATCGTAGGGACTTCCGATAGAGCCTCAAAGGATTTGTATGAGCTTGATCTCAAAGGCGGTCTTGCTCTCGTCACAGGTTCAGAAGAGAAGGGGATGAGACGCCTCACGGAAGAAGCATGTGATCATCTAGTAACTCTTCCGATGAATGGTCATGTGGAATGTCTTAATGCTTCCGTAGCGACGGCGGTCTGCCTCTATGAAGCGGTAAGGCAGAGGAAAAAAGCTTAGCTTGTAGTGAGAGCAGATATTACTCTTCGTTATTTAAGATGTATTAAATATTGAATAAAAACATGCGCTATGCATCCTATAAAAGACATTAATAATTTATGAAATACTCTCTTTCTTTACTCGCCGTAGGCTCTTTAATACTTAGTAATTGTACGACTATAAACCCTTACACAGGGGAGTCTCAAACTTCAAACGCTGCCATTGGAACAGGAATTGGTGCTGCTGGTGGTGCGATCCTTGGTGCTGTTATCGGTAATAATACCGGAGATGGTAATGCGCGCCGTGGGGCTCTTATCGGTGCGGGTGCAGGTGGTGTTACAGGCGGAGGTATCGGGTATTACATGGATCAGCAGGAAGCTAAGATCCGTCAGCAACTCCAAAACTCTGGGGTAAGCGTTACGCGCTCAGGAAATGACATTATTCTCAATATGCCAAACGACATCACTTTCGATGTTGGTTCATCTCAGCTTAAATCTCAGTCACTCTCTACCCTCGATTCAGTGGCCCTTGTCTTGAAAGAGTATAATAAGACGACGATTGGGATCAGTGGCCATACTGACTCAGACGGAAGTTATAGTTATAACCAAGGACTCTCTGAAAATCGTGCCTCATCCGTAGCAAATTATTTAAATTCTAAAGGAGTCCCAGGAAATCGCTTAGCACCACGAGGTTATGGTGAAAGCTCTCCGATAGCTTCTAATTCTAATACCTCAGGAAAAGCGCAAAACCGCCGAGTAGAACTACAGATCGAACCGATCGAAAGTCAATTCTAAGAAAAACCTTACTCCCCAAATTATTGAATCGTGCCCCATGTTATTTACTTGGGGCACGTTATGTATAGAGCTTCTATTTTAGATGATTACTTACTGTTAATGGTAAGTTCCTTTCTGGGTTCAGGATAGGCATACTGTTTCCCCTCATAGTTTCTAAGGATGACTTTTTCATCATCTGCTGAAACGATATATTCTGGGTTTATAGGGATTTTTCCACCGCCTCCAGGTGCATCTATCACATATTGCGGAATTGCATAACCAGATGTATGCCCACGCAAGCCTTCCATGATCTTAATTCCCTCCTTTATGCTCGTTCTAAGATGCTCCGATCCTTTTATGAGATCGCATTGATAGAGATAATATGGCTTTACGCGACACATAAGGAGTTTTTGACATAGCTCTTTTTGAATCTCTACATTGTCATTTATGCCCCTGAGAAGGACGGACTGGTTGCCGATTGGGATTCCAGAATCGGAGAGGCGCCCTAGAGCCTCTTTAACTTCCTGAGTGAGTTCTTTTGGATGATTTGTATGAATGGAGATAAAAAGAGGATGGTGCTTCCTGAGCATTGCGCATAGTTCTGGTGTGATGCGCTGAGGTAAGAAGACTGGGATTCTACTGCCGATTCGGACAAATTCGATATGTGGAATTTTTCTGAGCCTCGTGAGAAGCTTGTCTAAAATCTTATCTGAGAGTAGAAGGGGGTCCCCTCCTGAGAGTAATACGTCACGCACTTGAGGTGTGTTTTCTAAATATTCAAAGGCGGCTTCCCATTGGAGTTCTAGCTTTTGCTCACCCACACCAGAGACCACTCTAGACCTAGTGCAATATCGACAATACGAGGCGCAACGGTCTGTCACGAGGAATAGAACCCTATCTGGATATCTGTGAACGAGTCCAGGAACAGGCATGTGCTCGTCTTCTCCACAAGGGTCTGCCATTTCCATAGGTGACTCTAAGGATTCTTCGATCCTTGGAATCACTTGCTTTCTTATCGGACAGTTCTCATCTTCAGGGTCAATGAGAGTGAAGTAATGAGGGGTGACCGCGGTGGCGAGCTTTGTCCCAGTCAGTAATAAACCCTCTTTTTCTTCGGTAGAGAGATTTAATAGACCCTTTAGTTGCGAAAGGTTGGAGACTCTATGTCTGAGTTGCCACTTGTAATCTTGCCATTGTTCTGCAGTAGCAGAGAAAAGCTCGAGATTTTTTGGGCTGGAAGTTGTGAGAAAGGTTTTCAAAGTATTGAAGGGAAAGTGATTTTTTAATTCGTTAAATGGAATAATCCAATTGACTTAATACGACGCAGAAGTAAATTTTCGATAACAACAACACAACAATATTATGTTTAAAGATATATTCAAGGAGATGTTCCATCCTAGTAAGACAGCTATTATATCATCATTAAAGCGTTCGGATGGTCTGCCTGTTTCTGAAGTGGCCAAAGAAGTAGAGATGAGTTATATGGGTGTAAAGCAGCATTGTATAAATCTTGAAAAATTAGGTTTTTTAGAAAGCTGGAGAGTTCCTCGCAAAGAAGTAGGGCGTCCAGAAAAACTTTATCGCCTCACTGAGAAGAGTAATGAGTTATTTCCTGTTGCAGGTGTAGATATGACATTATCACTTCTTGAAGGGGTAAAATCTCTGTTCGGAGAAAGTGCACCAGAAAAATTACTTATCAACTACTTTAACGATTTGAAAATCGAGTGGGGAAATATGCTGGGTAGCAAAAAAAGTGTTATTGAGAAAGCTCAGAAGCTCTCTGAACTGAGAGAAGAGCACGGCTACTTTAACGTATGTGAATTCAATAAAGAGGAAGGTTTATTTATCAAAGAATATCATAACCCATTAGATCCTATTTTCGAGGTTTACCCAAATGTGAAACGTTTTGAGCTGGAGATGATGGAAGAGCTTTTGGGAACGTCTGTCACGAGAGAAGCTGTAGAAGGACCGCATGGTCAGTCTCAGACGTCATTTGAAATTAAGTCACTGGGCAAGGCGGCATAACTCACACTTAAGCTGAAAATTGTAAGGTTAGATCTGAGGATCTAACCTTTGTTTTTATTAGGTCTTATAAAGTAGATTTTAAGATACTTCTCTCCTGTATATTCGGCAGGCATGTCATATGAAATGAATGTGGCATCCATACCTTTTTGAATTTGTTCCTCAAACTGCCAGTGAGGCATTTTTCGGCAGTTGGAGCAGGCTAATATCCACCCCTCATCTTCAAGAACGCTAGAAGCTAATTTAATGAGGCGGTGGTAGTCCTTCTCTACACGAAAGACCTTTCCCTTAGTATCACGAGAAAAGGTCGGTGGGTCTAGGATGATACCATGGAATTTCTTTCCTGATTTGGCAAAACGTGCTAACCAATGAAAGGTGTCACCTTTACAAAAAAACTGGGTGTTTTCATCTATCGCATTTAGTGACATGTTCCGCTTTGTCCAGTCCAGATAAGGTTGTGACAGATCAAGCGTAGTAGTAATCCCTCCTGCAGAAGCTGCCACAACTGAGAACGCGCCAGTATAGGCAAAAGTGTTTAGAATACGTTGCTCTGGCTGAACAAGTTCTTGAATGCGAGCGCGGTTCTCACGTTGGTCAAGAAAGAGTCCCTGAGAGTATCCAGAGGAAAATGAAAGCTCATATTCCAATCCGTTTTCTAAACCTATGAATGGCTCATGAACGGGGGCACCGCAGAGCAGAGTAGGGGACTCTTTTTCATACTGGTCTAGCTTTTTCCAATAGACAGTTTTGCCGAATGATCCGACTGCCTCTTTGAGTTCTTCAGGTATGATGCCTTCTGTAGTAGAAAGAAGCCAGTTGTCCCCCAGCTGGTCTATGTAAATATCTGAGATGCCATCACCCTCCCCGTCAAAAAGCCTAAACGAATTCGTTTTCTGATCTTCTGTAAGAAAGGCTCTTTGATTCAGCGCTTTTTGAATGAGGTTTATCACGTGCATATTACACGCGTAAAGGTGAGGCGATGCAATATCTATTAGAAATAGAAGCGCGCTCCAACATCCACGAATGAGTCTTCAATGGCTGTGAAATCCTCGTTATCGAAATCTTCTCCGCTGAGATAGTTATATTCAACATAAATAGCCAATTGTTCGACAGGTTTAAATTCTACGCCTGCTGTAGCTTGATAAATAAAGAGACTTTCTTCGAAGTATGCGCTACCCAAGGAGCTATCAAAGTAATCAAATTCATTTCTTAAGCTGCCAATTCCGCCGCCAATGTAGGCTGAGAAATATTGTGAAAAATCATAACCAAATTTAATATTCGCTAAGAAGCCAACGTTTTGACTTTCGTAGGATACATTATCGCCGAATGAATCAATTCCGCTGTCAGAGCCTTCTCCAAAGATCAACTCTGCAGAGTAAGAAACAGTAAGAGCATTAAATGACTGTTTATATCCGAACTCAATAGAAATTAAGTCGTCAACATTAATTGCATCTATCGAGGTATCATTTGCTGACGCTGCTCCGTCTGAAGCAAAACCATAGCCGGCACCGATAAAGAATCTTCCAGTTCTAGCACCTGATTGCCATGGCTCTTGTGTGTTATCTAAATTTTCGTAAGCATCCTGAGCCATGCCAAGTGAAGAAAGCGCGAGAGTTGTTAATAGAATCGTTTTTTTCATGAGTTTTAAATTAAAACGCGTTTTTTTAGTTTGGCAAGTTTTTCTGAAGTTCAAGAGATAGAGATTACTTCTCCTTCATCTGCACAGGTGAAGCTTTAAGTCCATCTAAGACAGGATCACCATCTTTTCCGATACGCCCAAACTGGAGGACGCCAGTAGGGCACTGCTGCACACAGGCGGAACATCGCACACATTCGGGGTCTTCCATTGGAATGCCTTTATTGGCGAAGTTCATTATATCGATTCCCTGATGACACACACTTGTACAGACATTGCAGGAAATACACTTTTTCTTCTCTGAGAAGATGCGGAATTTCCCAAAGCGGGAGTAAATGTGCATGAGGGCAGCGAGCGGACAGGCGAAGCGGCACCAAACTCGGCCAGAGAGGTGGAAGTAAAAGGCAACTCCGATGATTCCTGCGAAGAGGAGGTCCACGAACCACACATAGCTCCATGCTTGTGCGATACCACCATTAGGTAATCCATAGAGCAGAGTTTTATACATTTCCTTAAACATGGGGACATGCGCCCATGCCAAAAGGCGGGTAATAAGGATGAACACGGCTGCCCAAAGAAAGACTTGTCCGATCATATTCAGTTTATTCCAGAATGGACCATGCGGCATCTTATGACGGTGAGCATCTCCGAGAGTCTCCGCAAGTGCGCCGCAGGAGCAGATCCATCCGCAATAGGCACCTTTCCCCCAACGCATAACGATGAAAGGAATAATGACGAAGGTTTGAAGGAAGCTCACAATAAGCCATCCCCACATGGGTTGATCGGTGAACACGTTCCAGAAGAAGAGTGGCCACGCCAGAACTACTCCAAAGGCACGCCAGTATTCCCGTCCGCTTCCATACGAGACCGCAGGGAAGAATTCGTCTGCGATCCATTTCCCGACTCCAGAATCAAAGGCTCCATTAAAGCCCATCCAAGGAAGAATAAGGTAGGGGAGGAGAAAGAGGGGAATGACTTGTATGAGTGCAAGTGTGGTAGTTTGGCGTTTAACGTATGGAGTTTTACGACGTTGCACTCGTCGAATTCCAAAGACGACAATTATGACACAGTAAGCCAGAGAATACCAGAATCCGGGGTCTCCAATCACGTATTGCAGGGTGCCTAAAGGAGTTTTAGGGTTAGAGAAAAACTCTCCAAGACTTGTCCACCACTCTGGGACATTATGGGGAAAGAGCTTATGTTTACTCCACCACTCACTTAGAGGTAGCCATGTGCCACTTTTCTTCCAGTGGTAAATAAAGGACATAATTAGAAAGCCTAAGGTCGCAGTAACCCACCACTTAGTATTTCTCTCTCCTGAAATATTCACCCCAGAGCGGCGGAAAAAGTCCAGCGGAGCCTCCCGCCCGATCATGGCGAAAACGGCGTCGTTCTCTATCTCTTTTTGCTCACCGTCTTTTCCTTCTTTAAAGGTAAATGTGGAGTCAGTCACTTCTACGGGGTTTGTCCCCAAGGCGAGGACAAGCGAGCCTGCAGGCTTATCACCACGCATCTCAGAGTTGGCGGCAGTGGTGACTCGCTCAGAAGAAGGACTATCTACGCCCATTGGTGTTTCTGGGTTTTCTGCGAGCTTGAAAAGTTTATCGACGTTTTCTGGCTTAGGTCTGGTGAGTTCATCTCCCCGGTAGCTGAGAGTGACATGCGCGCCACAAACGGCGAGAGCGATTGCAGCTTCTGCCGCGGAGTCTCCACCACCGACTATGGCGACTTGTTTCTCACAATAATCTTTCGGGTCATGAAGACGGTTCATGACTTTATCTAACCCTTCTCCAGGGATCTTCATCTTTCGGTAGTTTCCACTGCGTCCAATAGCAATGATACAGCGGAGAGCCTTAGTGACCTTAGGTGTTTCTCCTTTCTTAGCGCCGTGTAGAACATGGACTTGAGAGCCTTTCTTTTCTACGTGTGTGATCTGAGCAGAGGTGACTTCTATATTCGCCTCTTCCATCTGCTTTTTCATATCCTTCAGCAGGGATTCTCGTTTATCTGAGTTCTCACCGTATTGGATTCCGCCCGCTGGGGTCATATCCGTAGGGTAGGTGAAAATAAACTTCCCTTTGGGGAAGTTTTCTACGGTATTAAAGACTTGGCTGGTCTCAAAGAGCACATATTTCAGTCCCGCCTTTTCTGCTTCCATAGCGGCGGAAATTCCAGAGACACCAGCACCAATGATGGCGACGTCATAGTCTTCTGCTCCTCTTTCTTGTTTTTCTTTTGAGAAAGTTCCTTCTTCTAAGATCCCTCTGATCGCTTGCACGCCTGTTTCAGAGGAAAACTTTAAGAGCGGAACTCCGCTTAAGTCTCCAACAATACGAACCCCGTCCACATTCGTGACGCCTTGTTCTCCTACTACCGGAAGCTTTTCTACTGTGCCAGCAGGCCATTTCCCGTGAAGCCAGTTATAATATTTAGCGATCATTGTGAGAGGGGTATTATGTAATTTTTGAGGTGCGAGCCGTATATAATACTTCCTTTTTAGGACTTGATAACGAGGTTTCTGATCTCAGTCATGTCTTCCATGGCAAACTGGACGCCTTCTCTACCCAGTCCGCTCTCTTTCACTCCTCCATAGGGCATATTGTCGACTCGCCAAGAGGGCACATCTCCGATGATAACTCCTCCTACTTCTAGGTGGTCCCAAGCATACATGATCTTATCAATATCCTTTGTGAAAATGCCGGCGTGAATGCCAAAGTCACTCTCATTAATGTCTTTCATAGCGTCATGGAAATCAGAAAACCGATTCAGAATGGCGACTGTTCCGAATGCTTCTTCTCGGTTCAGAGGATGGTCTGCGGGTACATTTTCTAGCAGGGTAGCGGTAAGCATTGCTCCTTCTCGTTTGCCACCACACAGCAGGGTTGCGCCTGCTTTTACTGCACTCTCAATCCATTCTTCTAGTCTAACCGCTTCACTCTCTGAGATGAGAGGACCGACAAATGTGTCTTCATCTTTAGGGTTACCTGCCTTTAGTTTTAGAGTTTCTGAAACGAGACGGTTCTTAGTTTCATCATACATGGAGTCATGGATGCTGATACGCTGAACGCCGACGCAGCTTTGTCCACTTTGGTAAAACGCCCCGAAGAGGAGGCGAGGAATAGCGACGTCTAAATCCGTGCCTTCATCTATGACGCAGGTGGCATTTCCACCGAGCTCTAGCACGACTTTCTTCTTCCCACAGTTTTTCTTTAATTCCCAACCTACTTGCGGAGATCCAGTGAAGCTCAGAAGCTTTAAACGATCATCAACGGTAAATAAATCAGCGCCGTCACGGCTACATGGAAGAATAGAAAAGGCGCCTTCAGGTAAATCTGTTTCAGCTAACACTTCTCCTATGATAAGTGCTCCGATGGGAGTGCGACTGGCAGGCTTGAGAATGAAAGGGCATCCTACAGCCAGAGCAGGTGCTACCTTATGCGCAGTGAGATTAAGTGGAAAATTAAAAGGAGAGATGAAGGAGCATGGTCCAATGGGGACGCGTTTATACATTCCGCGATATCCTTCAGCACGTGAGGAGATTTCAAGGTTTTGCACCACGCCTGTCATGCGCACGGATTCCTCAGCGGCGACGCGGAAGGTGTCAATCAGGCGTAAGACCTCTCCCCGGCTGTCTTTAATCGGCTTGCCCGCCTCCACACAGAGAATGTCTGCGAGCTCGTCTTGCCGCTCGGTGAAGCGTTCTACGCAATGGTATAGGATCTCTTGACGCTCATAGGGCTTCATGGCAGCCATGGCAGGAGCGGCATTTACTGTGCCTTCAATCCCTTTTTCTATGATATCTGGACTGGCGAGAGCAACTTTGTAGGCGACTTCTCCTGTATATTTATCAGTGACAGATAGGTCTGTGTTAGGCGACTGCGGAGAATTATTAAGGTAGTAGGGAAATGTTTGAATACTCATGAGTAGAAAATATATGAAGTGCTTTTAAGATGACTTTTCAGGAAACCAGCGCCCACCAGATGGGTAGAACCCAAGGATAAGTAACAGCGCGATGACTACCGTTACTGGTAATTGAAGCTTAGGTATAGAAGTGAGATGAGAAACGAGAGAGCTTGTAAGGAATGCAATTATGAGGGCGATTCCAGGACACATTCCTTTAGAACTTCCACATCCACCGATAGGACAGTTTTTTTTCTCACAAGAGTCTTCTGTTTCGGTATTCATTATTTAAATTTCAGCACTGAGTTTAGGTAGGTCTTCATTTAAGATTTGATCATTTTCCGAGTAATCTACAGGGACATCAATAACGTGTACCCCACCTTGTTTTTGACAACTCTCTAGGAGCGGTATGAGAGCATCTGTTTCCGTGAGACGGTGTCCCGTTGCTCCGTAACTATTCGCGTATTGCACGAAGTCTGGATTACCAAAATCAAGCCCATAATTATCAAAGCTCATGTGCGACTGCTTCCATTTAATCATCCCATATGCGTTATCATTTATGATGATAACGGTAAGGTCTATGCCAAGCCTTACAGCGGTCTCCAACTCTTGTGAATTCATCATGAACCCTCCGTCTCCACAAATTGAGATTACTGGACGGTTTGGGTGGACAATCTTGGCAGCAATACCAGAAGGAAGTCCGGCACCCATTGTGGCTAGAGCATTATCAAGAAGAACGGTGTTAGGACGGTGAGCACGGTAATTCCGTGCAAACCAAATCTTATAAACCCCATTATCAAGGGCGATAATTCCTTCATCAGGCAGAAAAGCGCGAACATCAGCGACGAGACGTTGTGGGTAAACTGGAAAGCGTGGGTCATCTGCACCTTCACTTAAATGGGCATCCATAGCAGCTTTCACTTCCATAAAGCGAGAAAAGTCCCATTGAGCAGAGGGAGACAGTTCTTCATTCATTTGCCAGATACTATTTGCAATATCACCAACCATTTCTACATGTGGGAAATAAACGGGGTCAACTTGAGCTGAGGAAAAGTTAACATGAATGACCTTCCTTTTTCCTTTTTCCATGAAGAAAGGAGGCTTCTCTATGACATCATGTCCAATGTTCAAAATAAGGTCGGCATGTTCTACAGCACGGTGGAGGAAATCTCCTGATGAAAGAGCCGCATTTCCGATGAAAAGAGGGTGGCGTTCATCGACGACTCCTTTACCCATTTGAGTGGTAATGAAGGGAATACCTTGTTTTTCAATAAACGAGCTGAGCTGCTTAGCTGTCAGCTTCCTATTTGAGCCTGCGCCAATTACCAGTAGAGGACGCTTTGCTTTCTTAAGGAGGTCAATAGCGGCGTTCAACGCTTTATAATCTACTAACGGGCGACGCACGAAGCTTGGCTGAATAGGCACCTCTTCTGTTTCTTCAGCGGCAATGTCCTCTGGTAGTTCTAGATGGACTGCTCCTGGTTTTTCTTCTACTGCCAGACGGAAGGCTTCTCTTACTTTACTAGGCACACGATCACCAGAAACGATCTCTGCGGTGAACTTAGTAAGCGGTCCCATCATGTCTACAATGTCCAGAATCTGAAAGCGTCCTTGCTTACTCTTCTTAATGGGCTTCTGCCCTGTAATCATCAGCATTGGCATTCCACCGAGTTGTGCATACGCGGCAGGTGTGACAAGATTTGTTGCACCTGGTCCTAGTGTAGAAAGGCACACTCCAACTTCTCCAGTGAGCCTGCCTAAAGTGGCTGCCATAAAGCCCGCCCCTTGTTCGTGGCGTGTTAATATGAGCTTGATGGAAGAACGAGACAGTGAGTCGAGAAAATCGAGGTTCTCTTCTCCTGGAATTCCAAAGATGTATTTCACACCTTCTTCTTCTAGGGCTTTAATAAACAGGTCAGATGTTTTCATTGAATAATAATTGTGAGAATTTGGATAGGTGTTTATTCATTCCAATTTGAGAATGAAAGTTTAAAAAGATTGGGTTAGAACTATTCAGGGGTGTTTTTTGCGTTCTGCAATCTGGATGATTTATGAAGCTCAACCTCCCTTTAATCAGCTAGAAATCGTAATTCATTACAAAAATTACGACGTTGCCCGAAGACTGATAGGTGAGCACTAATTTTTACCCGCAGCCTCTAACGCATGCTTTTTCATCTCAGCCGCCATGAGGGTGAGGGCGTTTGCACGGGTGGGGGCTAAATGTTCTTTAAGTCCTGTCTTTTCGATGAAGGACATATCAGCTGTTAAGATATCTTCTGGTGCTTCACCATCAAGAATTTGCACGAAAAGCGCGATCATCCCTTTTGTGATAAGCGAGTCAGAATCCGCAGTGTAAGACATCTTGTTGTCGCAATGTTGAGACTCAAGCCATACCTGAGATTGGCATCCTTTGATCGTTCTGGCAGGAGTCTTGAGAGCATCATCCATAGGAGAAAGCTTTTTCCCCATGGAGATTACGTATTCATATCGTTCCTGCCAATCTTGAAAAAAGGAAAGTTCTTCGAGGAGGGTTTGGGTTTTACTAGCGATAGACATTTACAAATCGTTAGTAGCTAATACATTAATCGTCCATCGAAAAAAAGAAACTTCATTAGATAAGGGCTTGACACCTGTAGTCTGACATCTATAACTCACCTCCCAAAAAGTATATTTATGGCAAACATTCAATCAGCAGCTAAGCGTAACCGTCAGTGCGAAAAAAGAACGGCTCTTAATCGTGTATTATCCACACGTATTAAGACTCTCCGTAAAGAAGTGCTTGAAGCTGGTAGTGGAGATGAAGCTGCATTTAAGAAAACATTTTCTCAGTTTGCTTCTGCAGTAGATAAAGCAGCTAAGAAAAATTACATACACAAGAATAAGGCAACTAACCTTAAGACGAAGACTTATAAGGCTGCTAAAGCATCTGCTTAAGTTTTATTGCTTCACGATAACTTTTAAAAAATGAGGAGGCTGTTGAGCCTCCTTTTTTTATTGAGAAGAAAAAGCGTAGCGGACTTCGATTAATTCCTATATCTAAAACTCCCCTTTAAAAGAGCACCTTGCAGTAGGGGTCTCATAAATTACGATCTCACACAAGCCGGGTAAGTCGGCTTCGATTTTTTTCCAAAACCACGCTGCCATGATTTCTATCGTAGGGCTTTCTAACCCTTTAATATCGTTGAGATAGGAATGATCTAGCTGATCAAGCAAAGGGTTCATCGACTCTGAGATTTTCTTATGGTCATAGACCCATCCTATTTTAGGATTCACCTCACCCTCAATGTGTATTTCTATTTTGAAGGAGTGCCCGTGCATTTGTTGGCACTTATGTCCTTCCGGCAAGCTGGGGAGGGTATGAGCTGCTTCAAAGCGGAAGTCTTTAATCAGGCGTGCGCGCATTATGGTATTAGAAATATTTCAATGTAGCCTGCATCTCAGGTTCGACTTTTACAAGACTAGAAGCGTAATTCGGGCGCCCTTTTCCGTTCCAGTTTGAGGCTCCAACGCCACTTTTAGGAATTCCAAGGAAGTTCTTGGCTATTTTCCCAATTTCCTTTTCATCGTGAAAGAATGAGAAGGCCGCTTTTGAAGCTGTAAGGTTCTTAAAGACTAATTTGACTGTCCCTCGCTCTGCAGAAATTTCTGCTTGTCCGATTGCCTTATCGGTTGCCTCCGGAAACCCACCATCATTTTTAGCAAAGACTAGTCCCCTAACCATTCCCTTATTATTCCTTACGCCTGAGATCTCAAATGTTACTGTCATAATAATTATAGTTTATCACAAAAACGCTATTGTTGCAGATATCTTCTTATGCGGTTCTTGAAGGCTTCCCATTTAGGTCCAGGTTTTCCGCCGTCCATTAGAAAATGAGGGCAGTTCTTATGTCCTAAGTCTCTACCATCTGAGTAGCGGATTCTTCTCCAGTGCTGGTGTGGTACAATGTTATCTAGAGGAATGCGGTGTAAGCGCATGAGGTATGCCGCTAAACGAGCAGTGTGATCTAAAGTGGCTTCTCTACTGTTCCCTGCGTTTTCGCACATCTCTATCCCGAGCGATGATTTATTCCCTGCTCCGTCATAATCTGCATGCTGACCTTCTTCATTATCAGGTAGGTGCTGGTAAACATTATTTGCATCTACGGTGTAATGCCAAGAGAGGTAACCTAGTGAGTTATTCTTAGACTTTAAGCGTCCATTTATAAGCGCAATGGCATGCATGCGTGCACCAGCAGAGGAATGAGGATTTTGGGTAGAGTGGATAGTCAGAAATTTAGGGGTGATTTTTTTCCCCTGATGGCGCGCATATTGCCCTTGAGGGATCATGAGGCTTTGATTGAGAGTCAGATTATAGGCTTGTGGGCTAACAGCGTTTTTCTTGGGTGGTACAGCGTCAGGGTTTTGCGCAGAAGGAGAACCGCCACAGCCGCTAAGGAGTATTGTAATGACACTAAGTAAAATAATAAAATAAGGTCTCATAAAGTTAGTGAGGTTAATACAGAAGGAGCTGCTTCTATCCAAGGTTTATCTTGCCGTTAGAGGATAATCTTTTTATGCCACACACAAAAGCCATGATTCCAGAAGTAGACTTTCTCAATAAAGCGTTTCGAGCGAACCCGCATGAGAAATTTGCCGAGTTACGCGAGCTCTCAACTCTTGCTAAAGTGAAAGGGGCGAATGCCTACTTAGTAACACGGCATAAGGAATGTGAAGCGCTCCTTAAGGATGAAAGGGTATCGCTAGATGTGATGAAGGGAGTGGAGTTCCCTGTAAATCATCCCATGCAAGGCTACTTTAAGATGCGAGAGGGTCTCATGCTTTTTACAAACCCCCCTTTACATGGAGACTTGAGATCTCCCGTCTCTGACGCAATGAGCGCGAAATCCGTTAAGCGTTATGAGCCAATCATCCGCGAGTTAGCGGGTGATGCGGTTAAGCATTTGAAGTCTCTCCTTTCTCGGCAAAGTGAAATAGATTTCGTGAAAGACATTTCCCTCCCTTTTGTCTCAAAGGTGATCTGTAGAGTAGTGGGTATGCCTGAGCAGGATCACGCCATTCTATCGAGTATGACACAACGCATTGCGGATGGTTTGGATCCCTTTGGTGCAAGACATAGTTTAGAAGATGCAGGGAAAGCTTATTCTGAGTTTCAGAGCTACATGACGGAAGAGCTCTCTAGGGGGCGCTGGAAGAAAGATGCGGAGCAGTTCTCAGAGACGTTTTTAGGAGAAATTGCACAGTGTCCACACATGCTTGGAGGCTTTAAGAATACTGACAATCTCATTTCCACTACTGTTATGCTACTTTCTGCAGGGCATCTCACGACGAACCATAGCCTCAGCCTAAGTATAGAAAGTTTCTTATCTGATGAGGAAATTCGCCCAGTTCTTACCGAGGCGAGCGAGCCAATTTCACCGCTTATGTTGGAGGAGCTTTTTCGCTTTCACTGCCCTGCGCAAATCACGCGAAGAAAAATTAATGCCGAACTGAACATAGGTGAGAAAACTTGGCACCCTGGGCAAGCGATATGGCTCGCACTTGTCTCCGCAAACCGTGATGAAAGGATCTTTAAGAAAGGGCAAGAGCTTGATTTAAAGAGGAGACCTAACCCGCACCTTTCTTTCGGTTCAGGCATTCACTTTTGCTTAGGAGCACATCTCGCGCGACTACAATTGCGTGTCTTTTTAGAAACGATTCAAGGGGAGTTTCCAAATCTCTCCATCGTTAAAGAGGGAGTCGTAAGAGACAATAATCTTGTCTTTAGAGGGCTGAAAACTCTACCGTTACAAGTTTAACTCGATTCCTTCCTCCTTCTCTTTGATTAGCCTCAGCTGACCACAAGCGGCATCTATATCATGCCCTTTTTCTATTCTGAGGGTGGCGGTGACACCTGCAGAAACTAAGGTGTTTTTAAAGCGTCTGCATTTCTCATCTGAAGGGCGGGCCCATTCTAATCCTTCCACGGTATTATAAGGAATCAGATTTACCTTCGCCTGAATACGCTTTGCCTTTTGCGCAAGGATGCGCGCATCACTCTCCGTATCATTCACACCCTCGATAAGGATGTATTCTAGGGTAAGACGTTGCTTCTTTTTAGAGTTCCAGTATTCGAGCGCATTAAAGAGCTCATCTACGCCCCATTTATTATTCACGGGCATAATCTTACTGCGCACCTCATCCGTGGCTCCATGGAGTGAAATAGCGAGACGAATTTGCTGAGGGTGGTCTGCCAGCGTTTTGATTTGAGGTACAAGCCCAGAGGTTGAAATTGTTAAATGACGCGCCCCGATCCCGATTCCCCATGGCTGAGTAATGAGCTCGAGAGCTTTTAAGAGATTCTTAATATTAGCAAGCGGCTCTCCCATCCCCATAAATACCATATTATTGACTCGTTGCCCTGTGGCTCGTTCTACTTCCACTACTTGTCCTGCAATTTCATCTGGGTCTAAATTTCTAGTGAATCCCGCTAGTCCAGAGGCACAAAACTTACACCCATAGGCGCATCCAACTTGAGAGGATACACAAAGCGTAAGACGGTCTGACTTCTCTCCATAGAGCGCCTGAGAAGCAGGTATAAGAACGGATTCCACATAGCGTCCGTCTTTTAGCTTAAAGAGTGCTTTTTGCGTCGTATCCGATGACTTTAGGACTCCTACTGGGCTTGGCGGAGTCATGCTAAACTCATTATTCAGGACCTCGCGTAGTTGAGCGGGAAGGTTCGTCATTTCCTCGATGGAACGGACCCTCTTCTTCCAGAGCCAGTCGAGCACTTGGTCAGTTCTAAACTTAGGCTGACCATGTGAGGACAGTGTTTCCTCTAGCTCCGCTCTTGTTAAGGCATTAAGATTTCTTTTAGGGCTTATTGGCATGCAATTGTTTTGGACACTCTTTTCCTTTTAGATATAAGAATACATATCAATGCCTAGGAAATTCTTTTTCATATTATTGTCACTCATTCTGGCTTTGCCCTCATGTAGTAGCAGTAGCGACGCGGAGACGACTAATTCTGCCGTCGCTCTAGGCGCGGCTCGTCCCCAAGGACTTGACCGGTTTGAAGGAGGATACCGCATGGAGAAGGATGAAGAGACTGGCTTTATGAGACCTGTCTCGGAAAGAGAGGGCACGCCTTTTAGTGAGAAAACAGACTACTTTAGAAAGAATAATGAAGGCTTTAAAAAGAGTTTCTCTAAGGCAGAGTATGACGCCCGCCGCTGGCAAGGTGCAGATAAAAAGAAGTCTCTGAAAGCATGGTCTAGGGAAAATGATGATTTTCAGTATTCCCCTCAGTTCATTAAGGATAATGCAGACATTGCTAGTCGTAAGGCTAGCGAGACAAACAAGTCCTTCTCTCGCTCCGTCTTCAAGAAGAAGTATGCTTCTGAGCAAGCGAGCAATAGAATAGAAAAAATGCCTGATTACGTTGTGAAAAAGGCGCAGGAAGTATTCCACGCTCCAAAAATCATCTCCCAGCGTTCTTATCAAGAGGATAAACGAAGTGTAGAGGAGGTGAAATCACTCCTTGGAAACTAGGACGAATTACCATTACATCTAATAAAATGAGCCAATCTACATTACGTCATCGATTAAGAGAAATCATCTTTGAGGCTGAAACAAAGGCTGGACGTCTGTTTGATATCACGCTGCTCGTTTTCATCGTTTTAAGTGTCATCGCCGTTATGGCGGAAAGCGTAGATAGTGTTTCTACTCAGCATAAGGACTTATTGTTTAAAGCGGAGTGGCTTTTTACGATCGTCTTCTCCATTGAATATATTATTCGTTTTTGCATCGTAGATCGCCCCTTACATTATGCGCGCAGCTTTTATGGAGTGGTGGATTTGCTGAGCTGCCTGCCCACTTATCTCGCACTGTTTATTCCGGGGGCGCAGTCCCTTCTTGTGATTCGAATTTTAAGGATCCTACGTATGTTTCGTATCATGAAAATGGTGCACCACATCGAGGGTGGAGATGTCATCATGCGGGCACTCTATACGAGCCGAGCGAAGATTATGGTCTTCTTCATGACCGTTGCGGTCTTTGCCATTATTGCAGGGACCGTCATGCACCTCGTGGAAGGTGGTATCAACCAGGGTTATCATAATATTCCGCAGAGCATTTACTGGGCGATTGTAACCATCTCCACTGTAGGGTATGGTGATGTCTCTCCCATAACTCCCTTCGGAAAAGTAATCGCTACTCTTACCATGCTTTCGACATATGCCATTATTGCCGTCCCAACGGGCATCATCAGCGCAGAGCTCATTAATCAAAAAGACCACACCTCTGACGCCTGTCCTGGATGCGGTGTCCATGGTCACTTAGAGGACGCTAAGTTCTGTAGAAAGTGCGGGAATGAGCTGTATTAAGTTTCCCTCTCAAGGAGGGGGGCATTCTTACCTGTGGTAAATGAGAAATAGATTTACGGGTAAATAAGGAATTATTTACATTATTTCGGATACCCATATTCTTAGCAAAGAATGGATCTAGATCACATAAGCAAGTTTAAGTTTACACGACACTATGGTATTATTGCTTTTAACCATTATTCGAAATTCTGTGGCTACGTTGATCGTTGTATCGAAGAAGTTATCGATGCCGAGACATTGGTCTCCAATCTCCGAATCGAGACTTCATGGAAAGACGCTGGCTGCAATCGGCATGCTACCGTTGTAGCTGATGGAGAGAGGCGGGATGAAGTAGGGTTAATTGGTGCGGATATTGTATGGTTGATCCGATCTAAAAGCTTTCGCGGCAAGTTCTGGTCACGCATTCCTAAATACACTAGTGCACACTATTATGAAGAAGCTCGTATTGCATTCCATCGTGGTGATTATCAAGAGTTTCTGCGTCTGTCTTCATATATTGAGAGCGAATACGCTGATTGTAGTATATTTAGCAAAATGAGGAGTATTTCGAAGCGGTTAATACATAACGGACCGTAATTTTTTCTTTTTCATAAATCTCATTAACGCTCTCTCTCATTGAAGAGATAAAAACGTTGAAATCCTATACTTCTTGAGATAGCAAATGAAACTATGGCAGGATGTCACGGACCTAAAATGAAAATGGACCCTCTTCTTCACACTGAGAAGAAGCCAGGGTGGATTAAAGTGCGCCTTCCAAACGATCCTGTTTTTTGGGACACGAAGGGGTTAATAGATGACCTTAATCTCGTAACAGTATGTGAAGAAGCGCAGTGCCCAAACCGTTGGGAGTGCTGGGGGCAGGGGACTGCAACCTTTATGATTGCGGGTGAGAACTGCACGCGTGCTTGTGGCTTCTGTGCCGTGAAAACCGCGCGTCCTGAAGCGCTGGAAGAAGATGAACCTCTCCGTGTGGCTGAGGCGACTAAACGCATGAATCTGAACCACGTTGTTATTACCGCTGTGGCGCGCGATGATTTAAAAGATGGAGGTGCGGAGCACTTTCAACGCACGATAGAGCAAATTCGTGCCGTGAATCCGAAGATGGTTATCGAGGTGCTTGTGCCAGACTTTAATGACCGAGATTGGGCATTACAAATGGTGATGGATGCCCGTCCACACATTTTTAATCATAACTTGGAAACGGTTGAAAGGCTTACTCCCCTGGTGAGAAGCCGTGCTAAGTATCACCGTTCTTTGGCTGTCCTTAAGAAAGCGAAAGAAATGGTTAATGGAAAGGTGGCGACTAAGAGTGGAATCATGCTTGGTCTAGGGGAGACTGAGGAAGAGCTTTTCCAAGCAATGGATGACCTCCTTGCTCATGGAGTAACCGTTCTTACCTTAGGACAATACCTACGCCCGACCCCTGCGCATTTACCTGTGGTGGACTATATCACACCTGATGCTTTTGATCGATATAAGGTAGTGGCAAAGGAAAAAGGATTTCGCCATGTCGCAAGTGGTCCTCTCGTGAGGAGTTCTTATCACGCAGCGGATTTTAAACCTGAGCTGGACATCATGGATGCCATTAATGAGGACTTAGAAATACGTTCTGGTGGACTGGAGCTTTCTCCGGATGACTTAGGTTTACCTGAATATAAGGTATAATAATAAAGACCGCAGAATGTGCGAGCGAAGAATGCTTATATAGATGCACACTGTCACCTTCACTTTAAGGAGCTGGAGGGCTTAGATTTATCTGAATACTGGGGTGAGGTTTCAGCGGTATCTGTCAATGGCACACGCCCTGATGACTGGCAGGCTGTTGCTCAGCTTTATGAGGCATACCCTGAAAAAGTGATCCCAAGCTTTGGCGTTCACCCATGGAAGGTCAATGACTTAGATGGTAATTGGCTTGATGATTTAGAAAGCTATTTAGTGAAATGTCCTAAAGCAGGCATCGGAGAGATAGGGCTCGATAAGTGGGTAAAGGAATATGATTTAGAGAAACAGAAAGACGCCTTTCTCTCGCAAATGCGCCTCGCTGAAGGACTGGAAAGAACGATGTCTATTCATTGCTTAAAAGCGTGGGGGACACTCAAAGAGCTACTAACAGAATATAAGGGGGGTAGATTTCTTCTGCATGCTTACGCGGGTCCCCGAGAATATCTAGACTTCTTTTTACAGAAGGGAGCATACTTTTCTTTCTCACCGTATTTTTTCTATGAGAGAAAGCGTGGGGTGAGGGATGTCTTTAAATCCATTCCTCTAGACCGAATTTTAGTGGAGACAGACGCGCCCTCAATGCTCGGACCAGAGGAGACTTGGTCTTCCTCTCAGAAGCCATTTAATAAGACTCATCAAGATCCACGAAATCTTTTTAGGGTGTACGCAGAGTTTGCGAGATTCTTAGGGCTTCCAGAAGGTGAGCTATGTAAAACGCTCTCTGAAAACTTTCGCAAACTCATGCAATAAAAAAGCCCTTCTGTAATCAGAAGAGCCTGAAAGGTTAATTTTTAATGGTTCGGCTTAGCTTACAGGGTTTTCGATAGCATTACGTTGCTCTTCCTCTGTGCGAGCACCATTAACGATCATATTACGCCCCATGAATGGCTGCTCATGGAGAACTTCAGCCGCGCGCTTAGCATCATCCGTGCTTACCATTTCAACGAAGGCGAACCCTTTTGATTTATGAGTTCTCTTGTTATAGACTACCTCAGCTCTTTTAACGCCACCAAATCCCTTGAAGAGATCTATGAGTTCACTCTCAGAGACATCATAAGATAAGTTCCCAACATAGAGGCGCGAGCTTTCTACTATTTGTGGAGGAGCCTTTCTAGCGGGTCTCTTTTTAGCGGTATCACTCGCAACACGTGTGTTTTGTGTAGGCTGTTTAGAGGCGAGCTTTTTCTCCGTTGGAGTCTTATAAAGACCGATCGCTTTTAGAAATTTTTGCCAGAGGTTCAGTTTAGGCTCAGGCTTTTTATTTCTAGACGGAACGCCTTTACGCGGTCTAGAACTATTATTTCTATTTGAGTTATTTGGGCGACGGTTTTGTCCTGAACGATTGTTGTTTGGTCTGTTTTGATTTGAAGACATTTTTGTGTTTATTTGCTCCTACAATATCAACTTGTTTGTTCAGTGAGTAAGTAAACTCTAAAAGGGACTGGCTTATGAATGATGTTCCACGCATTAAGCCATCTATTAACTGATCAATGACTAACTCTAAGCGAGTAGTCGAAAGCGATGTAGGAATGGTTTTTAGGTTTATACGCGCATGCAGAAAAGTATTTCTCACAACTAAAGATAAAGAGTCGTCTAAGGACAGTTCAGTAATGCCTCTCATGGGGAGAGTTTCTAAGGCATTATAACGTCCAGTTAGCATGAGAAAGGATATGAGTTGCGCGTATGGTGAAATCCTGTAAGGGATATTAATATAGCGATTTAGGGAGTTGCTATCGTCTCCTCTTGGTCATTACTCCAAAGTTTTCTTAACAGTATTTACTGTATCTCACTTTCATAAGATAAGGCAGAATATGCTGTTATCATCCTTCGAGATGGTGGGCAGAGTTGGATTCGAACCAACGTACACTTACGTGAACAGATTTACAGTCTGTCGCCTTTAACCACTCGGCCATCTACCCAGTATATCGAAGGACGGATAGTATTCAGGGACGCAATGAAAAAAGACAAGACAAATTTAGTCTTTTTTATAATTTATTACTTCCTATTTTTTCATGGAAATTCATAAGCAAAATGAAACCATATCAGACCTGCGTTTTGCGCTTGTGAAATCTACTTTATTATTACTAATTACCATTACTATGCCTGTCGCTACTCCTGCTCAATACCGTGATATGTTAGATGCTGCCCAGAAAGGTGGCTACGCCTATCCCGCCATTAACATTACGTCTCTCTCTACTATTAACGGCGCTCTTAAAGCATTTTCTGAGGCTAAGTCAGATGGAATCATACAAGTCTCCACAGGGGGAGGACAATTTGCATCTGGGCTAGGAATTAATGACGCGGCTTATGGATCCATCGTTCTTGCGGAAGCGATCTATACCTTAGCAGAGAAGTATGATGTTTTAGTTGCACTGCATACTGATCATTGCCACCCAGCGAAAGTAGACGGATTTCTTAGACCCTTATTAGAGGCTTCCCGCAAGCGTATAGCTGAAGGTAAAGGTCCGCTATTTCAGTCTCATATGTATGACGGATCAGAGCTTCCCTTAGAAGAGAATATGGAGATGTCTAAGTCTCTTCTTAAAGAATGTGCGGAGTTGGATATTATTTTAGAAGTAGAAGCGGGTGTAGTGGGTGGAGAAGAAGACGGTCACGATACTTCAGGCCTTCCAGCAGAGAAGCTTTATACGACACCTGAAGATATGGTTACAGTTTATGAGAGCCTTAATGGTATCGGGCGCTTCATGTTTGCGGCGACTTTTGGCAATGTGCATGGTGCATATAAGCCTGGAGCAGTTAAGCTAACGCCGACGATCCTAAGAGACGGTCAAAATGCAGTTATCGAGAAGTATGGCGACGCAGCAGAGATGGATCTTGTGTTTCATGGCGGGTCAGGCTCCGACTTAGAGGATATACGTGAGACCCTTGGATATGGTGTGATCAAGATGAATATCGATACAGATACGCAGTATGCTTTCACCAGAGCTGTTGCTTCCCACATTATTTCTAACGTAGAAGGGGTACTTAAAATCGATGGGGAAGTAGGAAACAAGAAATTTTACGATCCTCGTTCCTATATTAAGAAAGCAGAGCAGTCACTGTGTGAACGCTTAAAAGTGGCATGCGATGATCTTCTCTCAACAGGGAAAACCATCTACAAGGCGTAGAAATTTTATAGAGCGTTGATTAAAAAGACGGTGGTTTGAGCTACCGTCTTTTTTTGTGGAAACCATTCGAATTTTAAGACTAGCTTTTGATGCGTGTTTAAAAAGCTATGACGCTTATAAAATTTGTGTGCTTCTACTTTTAAGTTGTTGCATGTGACTTCAATTTGCAAGGCACCTTTATTTTTGCTCCACTCACTGATTTTTTCTATGAGATTGTGTCCAACTTTATTTTTAAGCGTTTACCTTTGTGTGAGTCCAAGCTTGTCAATTAATGCCTTAACGAGCTTTTCATGGGCAGTCTCAACGTCTTTAGCCTTCAGGTTTTTTTCATCTGATCGGTAATCAAGACGAAACGCTAAAGACTTTTTATCCTTAGCGAGTTTTTCTCCACTAGGATCATGGAAGTGATCAAAACACGTAAACCCTACTAAAAGCGGTTCATTCGCTTTCTTAAGTGCATCTATAATATTTGCAGCAGATACTGTTAAGGGGCACTCAAGAGCAATGTCTCTGGAGGAGCCTGGGAATTTAGAAAGCTCACTAGCCATTCGCTTAGATTGGCGGGCCTGAATGAGCTTATTGACATCTATTTCCGCTACATAAATAGGAGCAGTGAAATCAAACTCTCTTTGTTGTTGAGGATGCAGCTGGGCAAATGCGCCAACATTTTTCCCATCTAAATGGATTTCAGCTCCTAGAAGGAATCCCTCACGCTCTCGTGGCTTAAGCTGCATTTCGGCTGTTGGAACGAGAGATGCAATAATACCTTTCAAATCAAAGGCGTCATAGATATCTTCCACAGTATTCCATCCTTTTGGGGTGCGTTGACCTCCTATGAGAATAGAAAGAGTGTCGGCTTCCAGATCTTTAGCTTTGCCACCTCCGGCATTACGAAAGGTGCGCCCTATCTCAAAGAAGCGAAAGGACTTCTCACCTTGGCGAGCATTTCTTGAGGCAGATGCTAATAGTCCTGAAGTAAGAGATGGACGAAGGGTGGAGTGATCCTCACTTAAAGGCAGAGCGACGGTAATGGCATCTCCATACATGAGAGGTTTGATGGGGAGGCAGAGCGCGAGTTCTTTCTCAGAGATTAACTTGATGGTATTTGTTTCATAAAACCCTTGTCCTACGAGATGTCGCTTGATCGTCATTTGACCATCGTATGAAATATCTTCTTTAGAGGGAAGGACGGCTATAGAAGAGGCACGTGAAGTTATTTTTTCAAATCCTTCTAGGCGGACCACTTCTTCAATGAGATCGATCGGTCTCCTGAGGTCTTGTCTGAAAGCAGGGATTGCCCATTGAGTGCCTTCTTTTTTAAGTCCAAGTGCAGCGAGATGTTTTTCTGCAGTAGAAAGAGAAATATCTCCACCTGTCACTTGTTGGAGTAAACGCTCTGGCAATTCTACTGGAGAGAGGCTCTTAGGAAGCGATCCTGTTTTTATGGATTCTTCAATCTTTCCGCCTGCAATCTCAACGAGTAGAGACGTGGCTAGGTTCTTCGCTTTTTCAATGTTTTCAAAATCCACTCCTCGCTCAAAGCGGTAAGAGGAATCCGTGGTGAGGTTTCCTAGGCGCCTCGCACTTCGTCTTACCCTAGATGGGGAGAAGTATGCTACTTCCAGGATGATGTCAGTTGTCGAACCTGTGACGCCAGAATGTAAACCACCGATGATGCCAGCAAGAGCTAACGCCGCGCCTGATTCATCTGAAATTATACAGTCACCATTATGGAGGGCATAATCCTTCTCATCAAGGCCTGTGAAAGTTTCACTATCTTCGGCACTTCTAATAATGAGATTTTGACCTACTTTAGATGCATCAAACGCATGGAGAGGTTGACCTGTTTCATGCAATACATAGTTGGTTATATCGACGACATTATTGATAGGAGTGAGCCCTATAGCTGAAAGTTTTTTAGTGAGCCACGCAGGGGATGGTTCTACTTGAATGCCAGAGATCTTTGTAGCGGTATAAAAGGGGCAAGCTTCTTTATCTTCTATTTTGATCGTATCACTTATGTCTTCTGTAGCGGGAAAGGTTGTTCCTTTTACTTCTAGAGCGTTAGGTTTTTGGTCAATAATCGCACCAAGTTCTCTCGCCATTCCAGAATGAGAAAGGCAATCAGGGCGATTTGGGGTAATTTCTAAGTCGAAAATAGTGTCCCCAGCATAGAGTTCGGACAGAGTCTTTCCTATTTCGTAGTTATCAGGAAGAATCATTAGTCCGTCTTGCTCATCGGTTAGTCCGATTTCACCCGCTCCACAGAGCATGCCGTTAGAGTCGACACCGCGGAGTTTCCCTTCCTTAATGACAAATCCACCACCAAGGTCTGCACCAGGGAGAGCGCAGGGAACTTTATCGCCAACTTTATAATTTTTCGCGCCGCAGACAATCTGTAGAAGCTCGCCAGCACCTGCATCTACTTGGCATATATTGAGCTTATCTGCATCTGGATGAGGAGACTTTTCTTTTACTTCAGCGACTACTATAAGGTCAGATGGTATTCCTGTCTTTTCGATGCCCTCTACTTCTACTCCTGCAAAGGTAAGAAGATCTGAAAGCTGATCTGTAGTATACTGAGAAAGATTTAGTTGCTCAGAGAGCCAGTTCAGAGAAAGTTTCATTGTCTTTTTAAGGGTAAGGCTAAGTAGCACTCAATAAGTATCAGGCAATGAGAAACAAAAAAAACTGCACATAAAGTGCAGTTTTTCCTCAAATGATTTCTGAAATGTTACTAAGCGTTTAAACCTTGCGAGTCCTTTAATTTATTGCGGAGCTGACTAAAGGTAATGAGTTTCATGTTCTCAGCATCCCAAAGGCGATAATTAATACATTTTAAGCTTTTCCAGAAAGTGAGTGGTTTCACGGAATTAAACATCTCGTGAGATTTGTGACACCTCTCCAGATTATAATTTGGAATTTTAGAACTTAAGTGGTGAATGTGATGGAATCCGATGTTCCCTGAGAACCATTGAAAAACTTTAGGTAACTTATAGAATGAGCTTCCATAAACTGCAGCCTTAAAGTAATCCCAATTTTCCTCTGTCTCCCAGTAAGTATCTTCAAACTGGTGTTGAACATAGAAAAGCCAGACGCCAGTCGTGGAAGCAACAGTCATGACTATAAAAGTGATAAACAAATATTCCTTCCAGCCGAATAAAAGACAGAGAGAAAAGATCATCGCTGCTATAGCAAGATTACTGTATAAAACGGAAATTTTATCTGATCGCTTAGCTTTTGCTAACGGAAATCTATGTCTTATCATGAAGGTATACATTGGTCCTATTAGGAAAAGCACTAATGGGTTTCTACCTAAGCGATAGAAGAAGCGACTTCTAGGTGTGGAATTTAGATACTCGTCAACAGTCATTGTCCAGATGTCGCCTACGCCTCTGCGTCCTAGGTGCCCATTGTGAGCATGGTGCACGCTATGTTCCCATCTCCAATGCATGTAGGGAGTAAATGCGAGAGTGCCCGTGATGAATCCCCAAAAGTTATTGTATTTTTTATTTTTAAAGAATGAGCCATGCCCACAATCGTGAAATATAATAAAAATGCGGACTACCAAGGCTCCTGCCAACAAAGCCACAGGAAGAATAATTCCCCATTTCCAGTTAGACTCTATTTTCAGTAGGAAAAACATCCCTACCCAGAGTGCTACATATGCTCCAACGGAATTGACGAGTTGCCATGCTGCCATTCCCATTCGAGGTTTTGCAAAATCCTTAACTATTGCTTTCCACTCCTTAGTGGGGGGGGAAGGCAGGTTTAATATATCTGTTCTGTCCATAAGTTTTGGTTACGAACTAGATCGCTCAGTTTCTAAAAAAAGCAAGGAATTATTTTAATGCTAAGCATCATTAAAAATGTAACCTGCAGTGAAAAAATCGATGGTAACTTAAGGCTATTTAAGCTTTTTGGGCGTTTAATTCTGCAGCGGCAGTCTCCAATGACTCTGCGTCCTCTATGGTGAAAATAGTTACAGATTTGTTGATTCGGCTCATGAACCCTTTGAGAACCTTTCCAGGTCCAAGCTCAATGAATGTTGTATTTCCTTGTGAAATAAGAAGTTGCATGGACTCTGTCCAGCGCACAGATCCTGTTACTTGATTGGTGAGAGTGTGGCGTATGTCATTAGGATTAGTAGAAGCTTCAGCAGTGAGGTTTGCAATGACAGGAATAGTTGGAGTGTTTACAGTTGCGTCATTAAGAGCTGCAGCGAGTTTATCTTGTGCTCCAGCCATTAGGCGTGAGTGATAAGCACCAGCCACATTTAATTTTTTAGCGATTTTGCCACCCGCTGCTTTCACGCCAGAGATAGCTTTATCAACGCCTTCTTCTATACCGGAAACGACAATTTGTCCTGGGCAGTTATAATTGGCAACGTCTATGCCACATTCCTCTGCAAGTTTGGCAATGTTCTCAGGTTCACCACCGATGACGGCTGCCATCGATCCAGCATTATTCGCGCACGCTTCATCCATTAAAGCTCCACGATGAGCAACGAGTTTTAATCCTTCTTCAAAAGTGAACGTGCCGGCGGCAGTATGTGCAGTGAGTTCTCCAAGTGAGAGACCCGCAGCAGCTACAGGCATAAGGTCAGGACATTTTTCTTTTAGAATAGTTAGTAATGCTAACCCATGAAGGAAGAGTGCGGGTTGGCAGTTAGCAGTCTTAGTAAGGTCTTCATCAGGGCCATTAAACATAATGTCTGTAATAGAACGCCCTAGTATTTCATCGGCTTGTTCAAAAAGAGCTTTTGCAGACGGGTATTGAGTTGCTAGGTCTTGTCCCATGCCCACTTTTTGGGCTCCTTGTCCTGAAAAAAGTAAAACGACGTTGCTCATGTTGGGCTGTTCTTCATAAAAAATTATTTTTTTGGCAAGACATATTGTTACTCTGATTTTCCTTTGTGGAAACTTTTCTCTTCACAATTCTTTTAAAACACTTCTAGGTTCGAGGTATTATGAGTGATTGGTTTTATGTAGAAGGCGGAAAGCAATTAGGTCCGATTTCTGAAAGCAAATTAGATGCTAAGATGGCTGATGGGACTTTATGTGCAGATACTAAAATTTGGAAAGAGGGGATGGGAGATTGGATCTCAGTGAGTGAGCGACAGAAAGTCAGTGTTGTGGAGGAAACTCCAGTAAAAGAGGATCGATCAAAGCAGCCGTTGAAGGGATTATCTTCTCTGAGGATGTGGTCAATAATTGCTTGTATAGTTTGTCTTTGTAATCCGTTTGCGGCATTTGCATTTGTGTTCTCTTTACAGGCACAAAACGCGCACAATGATGGTAGGGATGATGACGCAGCCAAGAAGCTCTCGCAGGGCAAAAGAATGCTGGTTATTGCGTTTATCCTTTCCGTAATAGTCTACGCTGTAGTGTATGGAATATTTCAGGGATGGATACCAATGCTCTAAGTAAGTGCCGCTAAAGTTAAATTGCTCGAGCCAAACCAGTATTCCATGTTTTTAGGTTTATGAGAGCATTGTTCATTTTTCTTATGTGTTCTTGTCTGGGCGGAGCTTCCGCAGATTTAAGGACATGGTTTCTCGTAGATGGGAAATCCTTTGAGGCATCTTTCGTAGCGCTTAAAGGTGGAAAAGTCTCTCTTATGAATAAAGAAAAGAGAACGGCTTCGTTTCCAGTAAAAAATCTGAGTATCGTTGATCGTGCTTATCTAAAAGCAGTGCATGAGATTCCTTTGAAAGCGCTAGATGGAGGGAATGTCTACGATCCAGAACTTAGGTATTCGTTTAGGGGTTTAGATTTTAAATCAGAAGATAAGTTTCAAGTGAAAGGGGAGAACTATAAGGTGACTCTGAGCTCGCTCATCACTCCGCATTTTATTTTTTTCCACGAAAGTGATTTAGAGGTGCGAGAGCTGGCAGAAATGATGGAGAGAATTTGGTATTCACATGCGTTTCGTACCCCTCATTTTATTGATCTATATGGAGAAAAAAGGAGATCCTATTTTTATGTTTCTGAGGGCGAGGATTTCGAAGCCCTCTCAGGATATTATGTAGATTCTCTTGATGAGAAACCCACTGCCCGAGAGTTGAACAATATCGTCCAAAACTGGAATTTTGAGGGGTATAAAGTGAAGCTCAATGTCCCAGATGGCTTCGTGAGGAAATACGGTTGCGAAAATATTGCCCAAATTCAGAAAAATTCATCGAAAGGGGAGTATTTGAAAAGCCTGCTCAATTCAGCACCCTTTTTTATGTGGCAAGAGCTGTTTTTGCCTGGTTTAGCACTGCCTCAAAACCGCAACACATCATCTGAAGCGAGAAAGGTCTCGGCTCAAGGTTTCTTAGCTTTGGTCTTTGCAAATGAAATGCGTCTGCAGGGAAATGAAAATAAAACGGACACGGGAGTCGCGACCTCCGCACTCACTGTGAAATACCCACCACAAGGAAAGCCAAAAGAGTGGGGGAGAGCTTTAATTAAATCCATCAAGGACGAGGAGATAGAGCCGAGCTTTGACGTTATTTATGATCCTGACGCATTTGCCCGTAAGGAAGGAAGTGTAGCTAAAAACCTCATAAAGACTCACCTTGTCATGGCGATAGGACGCTTTTTAGAAAAAGACTTAGATCACATGATCAAGCGATGCTACCTCACAGAAGAGATTGAAAAGACAAAGACGTTTCCTTCGCGAGATAAATTAGCGGAGATTTATGGTTATGATAATAGCGTAACCATGGATAAAGCGCTTGAGGAATTTATCTTAAAAGAAAATATGAAGCTCTAAAGCGCGCCGCAATCGTCAGTATTGTAGTCTTACTTCGAAGTGGTGGGGGAATCACGGCACAAAAAAGCGAAGCATGTAGCTCCGCTTTTTTTAAATTGTTGTTCGTTTCTCTAGTTAAATTAAGAGGGGCTGTTTATTTTACCATCTGGTCGCTATGCGCTTCTGGTAGTTTATCAAGTCCCTTATATTCTTTAGTATCTTTTTCAATCATTCCGCGAGTAACCAAGTTTTGAAGCTTTTCATATGCACGTAAACGTAACATTTCTTCTCCACCACTTACGGCGTTCCTTTCTTTTAATCGTTCGAAGACGAGCTCAAATAGCTCATTAAATCCAAAAAACTTATCATTCCCAGTTAATACATTCACGATTTCATCCGTCACGTGGTCAGGCATACGACGTGAAAAACGTGTCTTTTTAGTAACAGCCATAGAAGATGAATGTATCTTACAAAAGTGATAATGGCGATAAAAAACTCTATCTTTTTATTTGTTTGGAAATTAATCTCAAGGTCTAGGCATAGCACGAGGGTTCCTTATTTATGCTGACTCCTTGTTGACTATTCTCACTTAGCGATGTTCATCTCTGCGTATCCATGCTTAATGACTCTATGAACAACACAGCTCGCACACCTGAACTTCTCTCTCCCGCTGGTAATTGGGATTGTGCTAAAGCCGCTGTCGCTAGTGGAGCAGATGCGATTTACTTTGGGCTGCCCAAGTTTAATGCACGGATGCGGGCAGAGAATTTTACGGATGATGATCTGCCTGAGTTGATGGATTACCTGCATCGGTATGGGGTGAAGGGCTATGTGGCGATGAATACGCTGATCTTTTCTGAGGAGCTAGACTCTGCCGTGACGCAACTGCAAATGATGGAGCAAGCTGGTGTGGACGGGGTGATTGTGCAGGATTTGGGACTCGCTAAATTAGTGAATGAAGTCGCCCCATCGATCGAGCTTCATGCTTCCACCCAAATGACCCTGACCTCACCCGAAGGGTTATCCTTTGCCTCCCGGGTCTTCTCCCTAGAGCGCGCGGTGCTGGCGCGGGAGCTTTCTCTCAAGGAACTCGCCAAATTTAAGCCGAAGGAGACTGTGCCCCTTGAAGTCTTTGTCCACGGAGCACTTTGTGTAGCGTATTCGGGGCAGTGTCTGACCTCTGAGTCGCTCGGTCAACGTTCCGCGAACCGAGGCGAATGTGCGCAGGCGTGTCGTATGCCTTATGACTTAATTGTCGATGGAGTGGAGCAGTCCATGGAAGAGGTGAAGTATCTACTCAGCCCACAAGATCTCGCAGCCGTTGATCTCGTTCCTGATCTCGTGAAAATAGGGATCGTTTCTTATAAGATTGAGGGACGTTTAAAGTCTCCTGAATACGTGGCTGCGGTCACGAAGGTTTACCGACGCGCGATTGATGATGCGGTGGCGGACAATCCTAGCCCTGCAACGGAGGAGGAACGCTACCGTCTAGAAATGACCTTCTCTCGCGGGCTATCAAACGGATGGCTAGAGGGGACGAACCACCCCGCTCTTACACATGGGAAATGGGGTAAAAAACGTGGACCGCTAGTGGGAACAATCGCAGAAGTCTGGCCAGAGAAGAATAAGGTAGAACTCACTGATCGCACGGAAGTCCCGATTAAGTCAGGAGACGGGTTCGTCATTGATGAAGGAACGGAAACCGGTAACCGAGACAAAGAACAAGGAGCGACAGCCTTTCGGGTGCAATGTAATGACCTCATCTTTGACAAATACACCCGACTGAAGTGGGGGCGCATTCATGAAGGACAGAAGGTGTATAAAACTGCTGACCCTGCGCTCGATAAAAAGATTTCCTCTGAGTGGCGTTCAGCACGTCCAGAAGAAAAAGGTTCTCCTCTCACCATCATCGTAACAGGGGAAGAAGGATCACCGCTCACGCTCACCTGTGGGAAGATTTCCGTATCCTCTCAAGAAACCCTAGAGTCAGCACGAAACCGCCCTCTGGATGACACGACCTTACATAATCAACTCAGTAAGCTGGGTGGCACAGGGTATTCCCTCTCAGACTTAACTAATAACCTCTCAGATAACCTTTCTCTCCCTGTGAGTGCCATCAACCGCACCAGAAGAGCCTTGGTAGAAGCCTTAGACCAAGGGAAAGAGGTTAAAGAGCCAAATCAAATCGACTGGCGCAGCTTCATTACCGCAACAGAGGTGGCGGAAACACCTGCTCCAAGCTTACGCGTTCTCTGCCGGGAAATGGCACAAGTAGAAGCAGCTCTAGAGGCAGGAGTGCCAGAGGTTTACGCGGACTTTGAAGATATCCGCCTCTATAAAGACGTGGTCAAACTGGTCAGAGAGCATCCAGGAGAAACAGAAATCTCCCTCGCTACACCCCGTATTCAGAAATCAGGGGAAGAAGGATACTTTAAACTCATTGAGAAAGCGGCTCCAGATGGAGTGTTGATCAGAAACCTCGGCGCGATCGACTACTTCTCTGAAACCTCTCTAAAACGCTACGGAGATTTCTCCCTGAACGTCGCTAATCCACTCACTGCTAGTATCTTGCAGAAAGAAGGGAAGCTAGACTCTCTGACCGTATCCTATGATCTGAACCTTGCGCAGGTGCTGGACCTCGTGAAAGGGTATGACGCCAGCCAGCTAGAACTATCCCTGCACCACCACATGCCTATGTTTCATATGGAGCACTGTGTCTTCTGCACCTTTATGAGTGAGGGCACCAGTTACTTAGACTGCGGACGCCCATGTGAAAAACATAAGGTGGAGCTTCGGGATAGAGTTGGTCAACTCCACACCCTCACCGCCGATGTAGGATGTCGAAACACCCTCTTTAATGGACGTGCACAAACGGGAGCAAGGCACTTTAATCTTTTGAAAAACCAAGGGCTGCACCTCTTCCGTCTAGAGCTTCTAAAAGAGACTAAGGAAGAGACCGTAACTCTCATTAAACACTATCAAGACCTACTCACCGGGAAGCAGACCGCGGAAGACCTTCTTCCGCTCATCACGGCTCAAGACCGTCTTGGAGTAACCGAGGGAACGCTAGAAAAGAGAAGGCAAGAAGCGCACCTTTGATCGTGGGTGTTTATTTCAATGAGGAAACACTCTGTTCTGAAAGGATCGTTCCTTCCTTGTCCGTTTCACAAACTTGGTGTTTTCTCTCTCCGAGGGCGACTCCGATATACGTTTTGTATTGCTTTTGATTTTTCATGATGAGAAGGCGAGATTACCAAACCGGTGGAGCGGCCTCAATCCCTTCTCATTCTATCTGACCCGCTAACTTTTTTATATTTTAAATAGCAGTGCTTAATAATGCCACTTATCAAACTAACTATGGTACAGATTACCACATGTCTAAATGTTTCACCAGTATGGCCCGTCACAAGATGTAAGACCATAATAACAAAGCAAAATATAGCAGATTGAAACCCTAAATTCATTTTCATCTCCATTCTGATTCTATCTGACCCGCTGATTGTTCAACAATACATGAAACCGGCTATTCGGATCTTCTTTAAATACTTCTAGTAATATTTTTGCCATCACTGAATGCGCTAACCCCACATCCTTTTTAAAATTTATATATAAAAATTCCATTTTGTCACTTTGCTCTCCTTGGCTAATACTAAAGTTTAAATTATCATTTTTAACAATATTTAAAACTTTTGGGAAGTATTCTTTGGACCAGGTAGCATTAGGAAAAGATAGTTGTATATTTGACTCCCCATCATCAATTAATTTACGAAATTGAACAAATTTTTTAGAAAACAACTTATCGATAATCAAGGTGGAATGATTCAAACCTCTCTTATCGAGATCAATTATAGACTGTTTTAATTCATCTAAAGTTCTAGATGGTCCTTTCGTTCCTCTCCATAACAAAAAAGAGAAAATTATTACTAAAAAAATTGTTATCATTACTTTTTTTTAAAACGCTCCTGAAATATAGCGGGTAGCGTCAGGCAGAGAATCTTGGCTTTTTTCGGAGTGCCGCCAGCCTCTGTGTTTAAAGATCCTCTTAGTCTTTCTGTATTCATACTCATCTGATTCACCGCTAAATAGCGCGATGATGACGTTACGACAATCATTCTTATAGGCCTCTTTTTATAGCCCCCTAAACGCTAAAAGCTGATCCGTTAACGTAAAACTGGGTAGCTTAAAGTTTGAAAACACCTTTAATCCTGTTTGACGCTTCGTCAAAATTATTATACACTTCATCACACCCTCCCAAACTTATTTCATCAGATTCACTAGGCAAATTAATTCCAATTTCTAAATCTGAAGCTATATATATTTCAAATAGCCCTGAGTCTAATTCAATTGAATACCAAATCCCACCTTCATCCCCCTTAAAAACATCAAATCTAAAAGCTTTTGAGTCAGCTAATTTTTTAATCTCATTTTGAAAATCACTTGTAGACATAGTGTCGGGGTCAGGTAGAGAATATTGGCTTTTTTGTGGTTTCATATTATTTCCCCATTTAGAGGGTTAAGCTCAATCGCTTCGTGTTCAGTATAACCATCATTTTAATCAATTTCCAAAGCTAAAATTCTCTTTGACCCCGAGATTTATTGCAAGAAATAGAACATATCTTTTTTTAATTTTAGGTTGAATGCTGAGAAATGGTGTTTTATGTCTTTCCATCAGGAGCCGTGAAGTGACGGCTGGTGAATCCCGCCAGGACAGAAATGTAGCAACGGTAACTTGATCATCATTGTCGCGGTTTCCTGACTTTTTTATTGTGGTGTCGCATTTTTTATTCACCACTAGGGAATGAACTTAGCTCCATATGCTGATAGTGATCTTGGCGAGTTTTTAATCGCGGGTAAACTCTGGAAAGATTGGCAGAGTGAGAGAGAAGGCTTAGGTATTACAGGCAGGGAGAACCTATGGATTTGTGAGAAGGATGTAAGTGCCTTAATTGCAGCAGGAGGAGCCGCTGTTCTCCTCTTAGATGATGATGTAGTGGCGAATTTAGGTGCTGGTGATGGATGTTCAGGGTCTGAGGTGCGGGCTTCTGAAGGAACATTTTTAATCAATTACGTGTGGGATTTATTGAGAGTGAATGAACAGGTGATTAGTGCTTTGCCTCATTCCAAAATAGCAGGGAAGGTGCACGACTTCGCAGTGGTAGATGGCAATATCACAGTGGGTGAGGGAACTACGATTTTACCTGGTGTTTACATAGAGGGGAACGCGGTGATCGGTAAGAATTGTAAGATCGGTCCGAATTGTTACATACGTGGGAATACATCCATCGGTGATGGCTGTCACATCGGGAACGCGGTGGAAGTGAAGAATACGGTGATCGGGAATGATACGAACGTGGGGCACCTGAGCTACATCGGAGATAGTATTCTAGGGCATGGGGTGAACATTGGGTCAGGTACGACGACCTCAAATTACCGACATGATAAAAAGAATCATCGCTCCATGATAGATGGTAAACTTATAGATACTGGACGCCGAAAATTCGGAGCCGTCATTGCCGACGGAGTACACACGGGCATTAATAGTAGTATCTACCCTGGCAGAAAGTTAGGAAAGTGCGTGACTACCTTGCCTGGAGAAGTCATCAATTCAGATAAATAAAATTATGTGCGGAATAGTAGGATATACAGGAACGAAGCCAGCAGTGCCTATTCTCGTGAGTGGGTTAAAGAGACTCGAATATCGTGGGTATGATTCGGCGGGGCTCGCCGTGGAGACGGACGGAGGAATCCTGGTAGAGAAGGAGAAAGGGAAAGTTAGTGAGCTAGTAAACCTTTTAAACGGGCATGATGAGAATGCTCCTATACATGCCTCCACCACAGGGATCGCACACACCCGCTGGGCAACGCATGGAACACCAACCCAAGAGAATGCCCACCCTCATGCGAGCAAAAAGATCGCTCTCGTTCATAATGGGATCATTGAGAATTATAAGAGTCTGAAAACGAAGTTAATAGGAGAAGGATATATTTTCTTGTCTCAGACAGATACAGAGGTGCTCGCTCATCTCGTGGACTCCTTCTATGATGGAGATCTACTGCAAGCGGTAACGACGGCGCTGAAGAATGTAGAAGGGACATACGGGATCGCTTGTATGGCACAGGACGAGCCTGGTGTTCTTATCGTAGCGCGTCGGGGATCACCGATTGTCCTAGGAGTAGGCGAAAATGAAACGATCGTAGCCTCTGATGCATCCGCCATTATTAAGCATACGCGCCAGGCGATTTACCTTGATGATAATGACATCGCTAAGATTTGTGGCGGAGAGATAGATATTCGTACTCTCGATTCTGGAACAGTGAGCCGCGAAGCTTCCGAGATTGATTGGTCACCAGATGCAGCAGAAAAAGGTGGCTATGAGCATTACATGCTGAAGGAGATCTATGAGCAGCCAGATGCGATTCGTAATACTATACGTGGACGCATGAATACAGAGCTCGGAACTGCGATGCTTGGCGGGCTTAACTTGTCTCCACGGGAGGTAGTAGATATTCAGCGTCTAGTGATTGTGGGGTGTGGAACGTCTTTAAATGCGGGGATTGTTGGAGAATTTGCGACGGAAGATTTTGCGGGACTTGCCGCAGAAGTAGAGCAGGCAGCAGAGTTCCGTTATCGGAACCCCATTATAAACTCTCGTGACCTGGTCTTAGCGATTAGTCAGAGTGGCGAGACCGCAGATACATTAGCGGCAGTAAGAGAAGCTACTCAGAAAGGTGCTCTTGTGGCAGGGTTAGTAAATGTAGTGGGCTCTACGATCGCGCGTGAGACGGGAAGGGGAGTCTATCTTCACGCAGGGCCAGAAATCAGTGTAGCTTCTACTAAGGCTTTCACTTGCCAAGTAGCGACGTTACTAATGGTCGCTCTGAAGTTTGCGAGAAGCCGCCGTATGTCAGTGGAGCAGGGTCGTCAGTTCGTAAAAGAGATCGACTCTTTACCAGATCTTGTGAACCAGGTTTTAGCGAAGGATAAGGAGATCGCGGCTGTGGCGGAACGCTATGTGCAATACGAGAAAATGTTCTTTATCGGGCGAGGGTATCTTTATCCTGTAGCAAAAGAAGGAGCATTAAAGTTGAAGGAAATTTCTTACATTCATGCGGAGGCTTACCATGCCGCTGAGTTGAAGCATGGACCGATCGCCCTTCTAGAAAAAGCGATGCCTGTGGTGGCTCTCGCGCTTGAAGGTCCAGGCAAAGAAAAAACGATTGGAAACATTAAAGAATGCTCGGCTAGAGATGCGCGCGTGCTTGGAATCATTACGGAAGGTGATGAGGAAGCGAAAAGTGAAGTGGATGACTATATAGAGATTCCTAAGTGTCGCCTCCATGCCGCAGTGGTTCCAGCGACGGTTGCGCTTCAACTCTTTGCGTATCACGTGGCTCGTCTTCGTGGCTGTCCTATTGATCAGCCGCGAAACCTTGCTAAATCTGTAACGGTTGAATAATCGATGCTTCCTTGTCTTGAGTTTTCAAGGGGGCTGTGATAGCTTCCTGTAATGCCTAGTGAGACAAAGTATACTTTAGAAAATTCTCTCCTCATTGCGGAGCCGTCTTTGAGCGACGGTGTGTTTGATAGAGCGGTGATCCATGTCTCCGAGTATAGCGAAGGGGAGGGTGCAATAGGTTACATCTTAAATAAGCCAACGGATCGAAATGTGGGTGAGATTTTAACGGACCCCATTTTTGAGCCTCTTAAAAATATTCCGGTCTATTTCGGGGGGCCAGTAGGAACTGATCATTTAGTGTTCTCCGTATTCTGGTGGGAGGAGGGAAGCTTTCGATACCGCCTGCGTGTATCTGCGCAGGAGGCTACTAAGATCAAACGTCGTCCAGGAAGTTTACTCATCGCACATGTAGGGCACTCTAGCTGGTATGATGGACAATTAGAAAGTGAGCTTTCTGAGGAAGTCTGGATTTCTACAGCGGTATCGCCTTCTACCTTAAATTGGAATGCAACAAAACTGTGGGGTGAACTCATGAAGGAGATATCTCCTTATCACCGTTTACTTGCAAGAACCCCAAAGGATATAGGTAAAAATTAGGAATAGAGAAAAAGGGGGATAACTAATACCTTCAAAGCTCTAGAGACGGGATATGATCGAATACGCTCCATATGAATTAAGGCAGAAGTCCTCCTTAAACAGGCTGGACTTGTCTGCCGTGAGAGAGGGCGCACTCATCCGAAAAGACAGCGGCTATGGAGTGATTCATCCTTGGGTGGAGTTAGGAGATGCCTCTCTGCAGGAATGTTTAGATGGCTTAAGGGAAGGGAGACAGAACCGCTTAGTAAAAAGAGCTTTAGATTCGGTTCAGTGGTTCCAAGAAGCTCAGCCTGTTCAGGTTAGCCTTCAGAGTCATGCCACACTTCCTAAATTGTCAGGGTCTGCAGTGGTGGAAGCGGTTAAGGCGGGCTTTACGGCAGTTAAAGTGAAACGAGGGAAGGACTGGATGCGGTTAAGAAAGAAGACGCGAAACATGATGGAGGCGTTTCCGGAATTACGCTGGCGCTTTGATTTTAACGGTGCGTTAGAGTCACATCGGGAATTAAGCCTCTTTTTAGGCTCAATTCCAGCTGATAGGATTGATTTTATAGAAGATCCATTCGCTGAGAGGACTCTTGCGCAGGAGTGGAAGGGTGTTCCTTTAGGCTACGACCGAATCATCCCAGAATACCTAGATTTAGATAATGCGTATTTGATTGCTAAGCCTGCTCTCCAAAGCCGAGAGGAAATCGCGGAACTGTCAGGGCAAATGCCGCATCGAGTCATTTTTACATCCTACATGGATCATCCGTTGGGGCAACTTTTCGCTCACGCGGAAGCGCATAGGTTTTATTCGGAGGCCGGGGTGGAGAACCCTCCGCTTTGTGGTTTTATTACTCATGGGCTTTATGAAGAAACGCCATATCATGCTCTTCTAGGAAATCCAAAACCTACGATGCAGGTGCCAACCTTTGAGCAATTAAGCTCCCTTTTAGAACGCGAACCATGGAAGCCTCTTATTTCTTAACCGATGCCTTTTGGAGATCTGAGGAGGTCTGCTTCATGGGAGGGAAACCAGAAGGGATTTCACAAGAAGTTCTCTCAAGTTTGCCAACTTCTGCAGTGTTATTCCAATCTTCAGGCTCAAGCGGGATTCAAAAATGGATTGCACACTCGCGGCGGACGCTTCTAGCATCAGCTGTAGCTGTTAATAGACATTTAGAAGTATCAAGCGATGATGTCTTTGGGCTCTTCCTTCCTAGTCATCACGTTGGTGGGTTTGGGGTGCTAGCGAGGGCCTATGAAGCAAAGATTAACTGTGCCATCTGTAAAGAGAAGTGGGATCCTGATGCAGTGCTGAGGTTCATAGAACAGCAAAAAGTGAGCATTACCTCGCTCGTTCCTACACAGGTGTATGACCTTGTGGAGAGGAGGCTACAGGCTCCTCCATGCTTAAGGGCTGTCATTGTGGGTGGTGGCGCAATGGATGAAAAGTTGGGGCAAAAGGCGCGAGATTTAGGGTGGAAGGTTTTACAAAGCTACGGAATGACAGAGGCAGGATCTCAGATCGCGACACCATCTCTAGCGTCGCTTAATACTCCGTATGCGACTTCACCTCTGCCTATTTTATCGATCTGGGAGGTTTCTGCAGATGAGGAAGAGAGGCTGAGTATACGTGGAGATGCACTAGCAAAAGGCATTCTACAAAAAGAGGGCAATAGTTGGCATTATCAGGAGTTGAAAGGAGAATTTCAGACCCTAGACAGAGTTCGTATTGAGGGAGGGCAGTTAACCTTTTTAGGCAGAATAGATAGAACTATAAAGGTGAAGGGAGAGCTCGTAGATTTAGATAACCTTGAGACGCTAGTTGGCAGAAAGCTTGGACGACGAGTTGTATTTCTTAATGAGAAAGATGATCGAGAGGGCAATGTTTTAAGTGTATATGTAGAAGGTGCTTGTGTGCAAAAGGACGCATTACAAGAATGTCTCCCGAAGTATTTAAAATTAGCTCGAATAATAGTTTTGCCTGAAATTCCAATAACTGCACTCGGGAAAGTGAATAGAAGGGCATTGAGGTCTATGGTGGGTTAAAACTATGACGTAATTAATCATTTTGTTTATTGTGCTGCCTTCGTTTAGTTCCTAATATTGGAGACGATTAAAGAAATAGTAACCTCTTCTATATTGCATTAATGCCTACTCATTCAGATGAACCACAAGCCGTACAGGATATTCTCTTAGATGAATCTAAAGACGTCCCTTTAAGTTCCACCGCTCAAACCGTTATTACGAAGAAGCCTATTTCTTCTGAAAAAGCTAAAGATCTAGGGCTGGTGGCTCCATCTGCATCAGGGAAAAATTATGTTTTAGATACTAACGTTCTTTTGCATGATCCTGCTTGTCTCCAGAAATTCCAAGAGAACCATGTATGTATTTCGACGGATGTTTTATCAGAGCTTGATCGCTTTAAAAATGAGCAAACAGAACGCGGCGCAAATGCGCGTAGAATACACCGTAAAATCTGTGAGCTTTTTGAAGGAGTAGAGACTTTAACTAATGGTGTAACTACTGACGGAGGGGGATCCATTCGTATTATCTTATTTGATCCTGCGAGTAGTGAAAAAAGCTCCGCTCAAGTGCGGCAGTTTTTAAGGATATTTCCAGATAGAGATAAGGCAGACCATAGAATAATGGCGTGTGCCATTATGGTAGCGGATTTTAATGAAACGCCCACAATATTGGTGACAAAGGATCTTAATATGCAGCTAAAAGCACGCTCCGCAGGAATTAAAGTCCAAGATTATTTAAATGATAAGGTAGATCTACAGGAGGTTTCACCAAAAGATAAGTCTCATATTGACGTGAGCTCTCACGAGCTACAGAGGTTCGCATCTACTGGTTTCTTAGAGGTGGAAAAAGAAAGGTTAAAGGAAATCGTCACTAATCAATATGTTCTTTTAGAGTCAGGGCCAAAGTCCACTATTCCCGCTCGCTTAGATGCAGATGGCACTTTTCATAAACTCCTTACGCCAGATGCATTAAGAATTCCTGACGGTAATCACTTAAAGCCGCTTAACCTTGGTCAGAAATGCCTTATAGATGCTCTTCTAAACCCAGAGATAACCTTGGTGACCTGTTTCGGTCAGGCGGGCACAGGTAAGACTCTCGTTGCGATCGCCGCAGGTCTGCATGAAATGTTTAGAAATAGCTATCAAGGATTAGTTATTAGTCGTCCTGTAATAACGATGGGAAAAGATATGGGTTATCTTCCGGGTTCATTAGAAGAAAAAATGCGCCCTTGGCTACAACCAGTATATGATGCGCTTGATTTACTCATGACGCCCACAAATAAAGGGTCAAAGCGTAAACAGCAAAAGCAGGGAGCTAACGAGCAGGTCGTGAAACCTTATGAGAAATACATTCAACAGGGACTCATCGAAATTGAGGCCTTAGCTTACATAAGGGGGCGTTCAATTCCTAATCGGTTCTTTGTTTTAGACGAGGCGCAGCAACTCAGCCCTCAAGAGGCGAAAACAGTAGTTACTCGAATTTCAGAAGGCTCTAAACTTATTATGTTAGGTGATCCAGACCAGATTGATAATCCATACGTGGACAGCAGAAGTAACGGTCTAGTATACACACACAATAAACTAAAAGGGCAGGACTTCGTCGCACACGTAAATCTCGATAAAGGGGAGCGCTCTGCGCTTGCGGAAGCAGCAGCAAGTTTAATGTAAAGCTTTAGCTGAAGATGAAAAGTGGGCTAGAGCATTTTTGTGCTTCCCACCATTTTAGCTCCGGGCTCCATTCCAAGTGACTTATAAACGAGATCTCCATTTACATCAGCAGTGCTCTGAAGCTTGCATGTTTCTGCTTGCACGCTTCCTTCTACTTTTCCTTTAATGGTTACCTGACCAGCCTTAATGTCGCCCTTGATATTTGAATTTGGATTAAGTGTTAGGTCACCTTTCTCGGAGATGATTTCGCCCTTTAATTTACAGTCGAGAGCCATTTCTCCTGAGAATTTAACAACTCCTTCTATTTCTACTCCGTTTTCAAGCGTATTCTTAGACATATTATTATCCAATACAGTAGTTACGTAAAAAACAACATATAAATTCTATCTCATTACATTTTTAATAATATGGGGAAACAATCTTGAATAAGTTATTTTATCTTACGTCTTAAAAATATGGCTAAGAGTAAATTAAAGCAAGTGTTGTTGTATTGTGTAGCAGGTATCGGATCCTCATTATTCACCTCATGCGTGGTGTCGGACGGCTTCTTGGGAGCAAATACAGGGATAGTTGGTAGACCTTTAGGCTTTCCTATAGGTGCTGGAGGCTTTCCTATAGGTGCTGCAGGTCTTCCTGTAGGCCTTGTAAGAACATCTAACTCTAACTGGTTTTATGATCCGTATCGCAGAAATTATTTTGATGTAAGAAGAAGGGCTTACTTCAATACTGCTACCAATAGATATTTTACTAATTCGCCACGCCGATTTAATAATAGAGTTTTCCCATCGAGTTGGAATGGAAGAGGAACCTTCCCAGCACCTACCGTATCCAACCGTGGTATATTTACCAATAACAGACTGAGTAACAATCATCCACACTTACAGAGGTCTAACCGAACGACTATTCAAAGACGTAACAATCAGAGTCAAGGTAGAACGATGAGAGATGATGCAAGGAGGGACTTTAATATAAGAAGCACTAGAAGCAGCAGATCTCAGAGTAATTACCGTCAGAGACCTAACTCAATGACTACTTCTGCAGGTCGAAGCTCTATTAATTCTTCTCGTAGTCAAATGAGCAATATGAGTAGAGGATCCGCTTTCGGAGGGAACAGGATGAGTAGAAAAGGCACAAGTCAGAGCGGTAGAGGGCAACAAAGATAACTTGCAGACAACTTTTGATTGAAAGAGCCTCAATATCTCTATATTTATCTAATAATGAAAAAAAATATTTTATTCCCATTAGCCATTGTCTCGATGGCCTTCTTTTCCTGTTCATCGACACCGCAAAAACGAATAGCTAAATTTCCCGATAAATTCTCAACTCTCACAGCTGATGACCAATCTCTAGTAGAGCAAGGAAGGATTCAACAGGGTATGACGAAAGATGCTGTTTACCTCGCGATTGGTAAGCCTGAACAAATCACTTATGGTGCTAATAAAAGCGGCGAATACGAACAGTGGAACTATAATACTCTTACTCCTGTGGTAACCAATAATGTATCCATCGGTGTCGGCTGGGGAGGTGGTCCTTGGGGTTGGGGCGGAGTCGGTAGGAGAGGTCTAGGAAGAGGCTTTGGCGGTTGGGGCAATGGTTTTGGCGGTTGGGGCTTAGGTCCGAATATCGCCTATGTTCCAACCAGAGGCGCCACTGTTAAGTTCACAGGAGACTCTGTAGATGAATATAAATTTGCTGGCAGACGTTAAGTTTAAGATTTCTTAGTTTTAAACGCCCAGATGGCATAGAGTCCCAAAAGGATTCCAAACGCCCAAGGTTGCCATGAGAGGACACTTGCGAAAGCAGTGTCCTTCTTTTCTACGATAAGTTCAGGTCGTTTAGCATATACCACTGCTTGCGCAAAAATGAGAGATGCTAGTCCATACCCCATGTTCATCGCCATCCCTTTAACGCTAAGTATTGTCGCCCGTCGGGATGAATCTACAAGCTTGTGTAAGCTGTTATCGGATATGAAGCCGAATAATCCAAAGGTGCTTATACAAACAATTGTGGGAATCACGCCATAGTAGGGAATGGTAAAGCCTACACCGATTAATCCGATCAGTGCGATTCCTCCTATTATGGTGAGAGCTACAGCTGGAGAGAACTTCTTATTAAGCCACTTAGCAAGCTCTGGGGTGATCATCCCTAAAATACCGGAGATGGCACCTACCATTCCCCATGACCACGGGGGAAGCTGGATTTCTCTGTAGTATTCACTCGTGACAGTAGCATAGTTTCTGACAAAGGCATCAATGATTACGGTGCCGATAATTATGATCGCTACGCTACGTGTCGTGAATGCCCACTTGACGGTTTCGATAGTGAGCCTGAAGGCTTCTTTTACAGACGCTTTATTCGCCTTTTGAATAGGGTTCGTATCAGTCATTTTCAGCGCTATAGCTAAACAAAACGCTCCTTGTAAAAAGACGAGGAGAAGGGGGAACCGTAAAGTTTGCTCTTGGGTGAATGCTGTTTCCCACCCAAAGAAACCGCAGCATTTATTCACTAGAGAGGGATCATAAAGCACTCCACCCATAAGCATCGCTATCATGAAGGCCGCTGAGCGCCAACGCATGACGACGGGTAACACCTTTTCTTCCCAGAGGTTCGCTTGTCCTTTCACTTCTAAAGAATCGTATGCAAGGGCTTGATCTGCTCCACTCGCCGCCGCCTCTGAGACCCCAGAGAGGAGCCTGTTGACTACACACATACCGATTAAAAGAGCTCCGCCGTTAATGGGCGCAAAGAGAAGTAATCCCATTTCTGCCATCATCAGAACCGCTGAAAACACCACCAGCTTTTTTCTGCCGATTGTATCTGCCAGAGCACCAGAGGGAATTTCTAGTAGTAAGATAGCGCCCGCCCATAGTGCATTGAGCCGTGAGTAGTCCTCTAACCTTAACCCTAGATCTACGAACAATACCGCCAGAACAGGGTAATACGCCCGAGCATTATAGCTGATCGTAAACCAGCGATAGAGACGAACATTTTTTTCATTAAAGGGATTCACAGCTAGAGCACTACTCTAGGAATAAGCTCTTCTTAACAATCAAATTCGATTCTCAAGTAGACTATTCCATCTTACTGTAAATGCATATGTTTCCATGCTAAGGTATTTCTAAGCGGTTTTTGAAAAGGAATTATGTCTTACTATGGCTTTAGTCTAAATTTCTCATCAAACTTGGGGAGAATCTAGTTTTTAACCTCGTCTCTATCAGCAGCGGCCATGGGCTCGCGTCTGGCTATTCCCCTAAGGAGGTAGCCAAAGATGTCTGCACCAGTCATGATTCGTTTTGAGTCCTTTGACCAATAGAGGACGACATCTTGATCCACAATGTTATCCTTATGGTCATCTGCTTCAACGACAAAGCTTCCTAGAACGGTATCCAGAGTTGCGGTTGCGTCTTCTGTGATGATGGGTCTATGGCAGAAGCGATATACATCTGTTTCGTCGCCTTGGATGGGGTAGCGAGCAAGAAATTCTATAGTGTCCAGAACGGCGATCGGGAAATCTTCCTCGTTCGTGATGATTCGAAACATGGATGGCTTGTTCTTGAGAGAATCTAGAAGCACCTTACCTTCCTCAGAGTTTAGGTCAGGAAACATAGGCGTATCCATTTTTGAAGGGAAAGAGAGTATAGTCTCAGGCTTAATGACCCGTCCTTCTTGAGAAATTTTCCTGTCATCCAGAGCTAAGAAGTTAAGAGCACCAATCCCTTCGTTCGCGCTAATCTCACTTTCTTCTTCCTTAATGTGCTTCTCTAGGATGATCTCTATATCACGTTCACGAAAGAAAGAAGGTCCTTCTGGACCGATCCAGCCATCGAGAATAAGGGCGCAGGGTTTAGCTACTGGGTAGAAAATGAACTGGTAAAATTTAATAGCAGGGATGAGGGCTGCTCCGACTCTAAGAGCATGCCTAGAAAAGTAGGCTTGCGGGATTATTTCACCGAAAAAGGTGATGCCTACGGTGGAAAAGACAAATCCCCATATACCAGCGAGGGCACTTTCGGATAAGAGGGCAAGTAAGACGTTTACGGAGACGTTTCCCCAAAGGATGGTGCACAGTAATCTATTGGAGTCTTTTCTGAGTTTCAGGATCTTGGAGGCTTGCTCGTGCCCTTTTTCAGATTCCGCCTCCAGGCGCATACGTCCCAGAGAGAAGAGAGCCAGATTAAGCCCTGAGAACATAGCGGACTGGGAAAGACATAATACAATCCCACACCAAATCCAAACTGTATCAATGTTTTCCAAGATTATAGTTTATCTAAGACCCCGTCTCCCACATTTTTTAAAATGGTAAATCCGGCTGACTTAATATCTGTATTAGACAGTGAGCTTCCAGCAGAAGTCACAGAGGGAAGCCTTTTGATAGAGTTTTTACACAGGGGGCATTGAAGTATGCCTGATCGTGAAAGATTTCTACGGAGTTCGAATGGCTGTCGGCATATGCGACAACTTCGCTCAGGGTCATCTGGCTCTTCTGATTGATACTCGTAGATGGGCATAAAAATGCAGGTGTGTAAATACACATCACCTGCGAAGTAAAATAAAGAAAAAAGTTTTCAGCTGTTTTACCAACTTGATTTAGTCACACCTGGTAGCATACCATGTGAAGCAAGTTCACGGAATGCGATACGCGAGAGACTAAAGCGACGCATGAATCCACGACGACGACCTGTTACCTCACAGCGATTTACAAGGCGCATAGGGCTAGCATTGCGAGGAAGCATTGCAAGTCCGTCATAGTCTTTATCTTTCTTAAGTTGAGTGCGCAATTCAGCGTAGCGCGCGACCACACGTGCTTTCTTTTTATTTCTTTCTATCCAAGCTTTTCTTGCCATACAGAGGCGGAATATGTCTATTTCAGAAAGTATTGCAAGCTCTATTTAAACAATTTCATTTAATTCTTTTTGAGCAATCTAGATGCTTAAAGAGCAAGCTCTTAAAGGTTTATGATGAGCTAGAGGTTAAGCGCCGTACCTTGATAAACTCATAAATGAGGCATTAAGCTTTATATAGTGAGACGAGGTGAAGAAATCTTTATATAAAAGATAAAAAAACTTGCTCTGAGAAAAGATGAGGTTAACAGTCTCGCCAGTTTATGGAAGCACTTTTAGCACTAGCAGACGGGAGAGTTTTTAAAGGGATAGCCTTTGGGAAAATGGGAACTACTACAGGGGAAATTTGCTTTAATACCTCAATGACGGGTTACCAAGAAATCATCACAGATCCTTCATATCGTGGGCAAATCGTCACTATGACATACCCGATGCAAGGGAACTACGGTTTTAACGCTGAGGATGCCGAGTCTAAACAGGCACATGTGAAAGGCTTCATTATTGGTGAACTCTGTGAGATGCCATCTAATTGGAGGTCTGAGCAATCTATGGAAGAATACTTCCTAGAACACGGATTATTGGGAATTCAGGAAGTGGACACAAGAGCGGTAACTAAGCATCTTCGCTCCATCGGAGCAATGAATGCTTGTCTAACGACCGAGCTTACAGAAGAAGAGGCCGTTAAGAAAGCTCAGGAAACACCATCCATGGAAGGACAAGACCTTGTTAAAGAAGTATCAACTTCTGAAAACTATGTATGGGAAGGGGAGTCTAGAAAATGGACGATACCAAATGAGACAACAGGGCAAGAGGGGACTTATGAAGAATTGCCAGAAGCGAAGTATAAGATTGTTGCCTATGACTTTGGGATTAAACATAACATCCTACGTCGTCTTCGTCAGGCTGGATTCCAAGTCACATTGGTGAATTCCCGCACACCTGCAGAAGAAGTGCTCGCCATGAATCCAGATGGCATCTTTCTATCGAATGGACCAGGGGATCCAGCAGCCTTGGATTATGTGCATTCTGAGGTGAAAAAACTCATAGGTAAAAAGCCCCTCTTTGGTATTTGTCTAGGTCACCAAATCCTCACTCATGCAGTAGGCGGAAGTACTTATAAATTGAAATTTGGTCATAGAGGTGGAAATCAACCCGTGCAGGATTTGCGTACAGGAAAAGTGGAAATAACTTCTCAGAACCATGGTTTTGCAACAGATGCAGACTCCTTACCCGCCAATGCTGAAATTACACATGTAAACCTGAATGATAAGACTGTGGAAGGGTTCCGCTTAACGGATGCCCCCGTGTATAGTGTGCAACACCACCCAGAGGCCGCTCCAGGACCTTACGACTCTACACACTTCTTCGACGAGTTCGTGAGTATGATAGAAGCTGCTTAAACTAATTGGCTAGGAAGCTTACTATTACAGGTGAATTGAATCATTATCGATACCAGTAAAGTGGTTCACCTCTTTTTTTGTTGAGGAAAGCTTCTTAGGTGGCTCTTTAAGCTTTGAAGAGCTTTTCTTCGCTTTATCTAAGGTCATTTTTCTCTTGGAGAGGATTTTTTCGTAACGCCCAGAGGAGCGAGCGTCGACTAATTGACGCTTTATAGCATCACGGTCTGTGGACTGTGCTTCTAAGCTTAAATAAGCGAGCACGAAGGCATCATCTTCAGAAACTCGCTCGTTTATTTGCCAAGATGTTCCGCGCCTTTCATGAGATTCATTGACCCATTTGGCATTCCACTGCCAATAATAATAGGTGCGGTTTGTGTCTTTACGATGAGTTTTATTATTAACAAGGCGGAGCCCTACCACTCCAGATTTATCGTTCTCTGAAAGTGTAGTGTGAGTTCCGCTCTGGCATTCTGGAAGGGTATCTAAGATCTTATTCATCCACTTTTTTGCAGCGATCCGGGCGCTCTCCCAACCTTTGTATTTGCTGACCCTAAACGTTTTAAGATGTTTTACATTGGCTCTCATCACTCGAGCCATAACAGTCATCTCCTTAGTGTTATCAGTGAGATATTTAATCTTTTTTGGAGGGGGAGAGTAGGGGTAGAGCTCAGACACCTTCTTTTTCCGTTTAGCGACATTTTTTGAAGGAAGCATCAACTTAGGTATATACCAAATTTCTAACAAGTGAAAGTGCTAAATAAATCGCTTTCTAATTCTTGTATATTCAGCAGAAATATTGGGGTTCTCAATTTTGAATTTCATATCGTATTGAGGTGAACACTAAAAGCATTCCATGATTCTTTGAATGCGGAGGCGAAGTCTTGGGGGCGTGATTGGAGCCATTCTGTGACCACTTCTTGGGGAAACCATATACCGCACTCAACTTCGCTACATGGGTATTTAACGCTTCCTTGGTGGGCAGAGATATAAAGCCCGATATGTTCCCTCCCATTCGCTTCTGTGGGGGGAAGTTTCTTGATAAACTTCAGTGGTGCATCATTAATACCGAGCTCTTCTTTTAGTTCTCGCGCAGCAGCAGCGTCGTAGGTTTCTCCAGAGTCCAGGTGGCCAGATGCGCTTGCGTTCCAAAGACCAGGGTTGGTGTCTTTTAGAAGGCTTCTCTTCTGTAGGAATACTTCATTCTTCTTATTAAAGACGAGGATATGCACGGCTCTATGGATGAGACTTTTTTCATGAACAGTGGCGCGCTTTTCTTGCCCTGTTACTTCGTCATTTTCATTTACAACGTCAAAGAGTTCATCAGGATCTTGCGCTTGATCTTTCAAAGGGTGGTTATCATAGAGGCGCGTTATCTCCACCCATGTAGATAGCGATAATTCTTCTGCACGACAGGTTTCTTGGATGCCTAATTTTTTACAGGCCTCACTCCACTCAATATGCTCAGGCATCGCTTTCCGAAGCATTTTTCTTCTTTGGGCAAAACCACGGCGAATGAGTTCATCGAAGAGTTTATGGTCGTATGGTTTCCATGCCGTTAGGGTAGGCTGGACAACCATGACGGTGGAGTCTATTAAGGGGCGTGGATAGAAGGCTTCTGGCGGAACGGTTTTAAGGGGCTTAGAATCCCACTCTGCCTGCATTCTGAGGGAGAGGATGCCATATGCTTTCGTGCGCGGCTGAGCGACTATACGGTCAATAAATTCCTTCTGTAGCATGACTACAGCTCGTGTGACGAGGCTGGGGCGAGAGAGGAAGTTGGCGAGGATAGCTCCACCCGATGAATAGGGGAGGTTTCCGAGAAGTTTGACGGGACCTGAAGGAAATAAAGATCTTACATCAAACCTGACGGCATCTTGATGATATACGGTGACGTGATCTACCGCTGCAAATACAGTCGTCAATCTATCCGCAAGGCGGGCATCAAATTCGATAAGAATTACTCTCTTAGCAATGGGGACAAGAAATTCTGTAAGGGCTCCAGTTCCTGGACCAACTTCGATTACGGTGTCATCTGGTCGAATTTCTAATTGATCTACGATCCATTGCGCAACGTTCTGATCACAGAGGAAATTTTGTCCTAGCTTCTTAGAGGGCGTGACTTCGTAAGCGTCTAAGGCTTCACGGACTTCAGATTGATTCATAGTATAAGGTAATGAAAGGGGGAGTTAATAATCTAGAGATGCTGTTATCGACTCACTCACCATCTATATCTTCTTCAGGAACAGGATCATGAACCAATTCTTTTATGAGTGTTCCTTTTTCATCCCAGTGTTGCTCAAGACCATAGAGGGTGCCCATTATATAGTCTTTTTTTGACTTCGGCCGTCCGTTCTCATGCCATTCTTGCTGAATGCCACTACACACGCCTTTTGTGAAATAGAAGGAAGATTTCATAAAGCCATTGGAGTGCCAGTTGTAAGATAAGCCATGTCTTATGCCATCTTTATAGGAGTGACGTCCTGTGAGGATAGAGTTAGGAATGTCTGAGGCTTCTAGCAACTTGTTAGCTATTTTTTGCTCTTCTATCACAATGCCTGTAAAGGGGGTGCTACCAAGATATAGAATATTCTCTTTGATGGAAAAGGCTGGATGAGTGATAGTGATTTCTAATGGACCATCTGGATCCCAAGCGTGTCCTGGGTGACTAAACACTAGAGATGCCTGAAAGAGTATGATGATGGGAGTTATCCAGTAACGTTTCATCTCGTAGGAAGGGGCTTATGAATTAAACTGTTATACTTCTCCATCTGGTTTTTTAGCGTCTGTGCTGACATGAGAGAGCTAGGCTTAGTGGTGTATATTCCCGCCTCCATGAGAGCAGTAGAGACCCATTGGTTACACATTCTCGGCAAGTAATAACGATACGGAGATTTGATAAAGTATCCATATCCCCACTTTGCCTCGCGTAGCGTGACGGGGCTTTCAGCAGAATCTTCAGCATAAGAAAAACTATGGTTTAAAAAGTTTGAGAGGCGTGCGCCATAAGAGGCAGGCACGGTTGCCCTAATTACATCATTTTTAGGAAAAGTAGGGACGACTTCCGTATTAAAGGCGACGACCTGAACAATACTTTCACTTGGCCAAAAAAGGGCGTTAGGGACGTCCTCCAGTCCCCAGCGGTGAGTATAGGCGATCAAGTCCCCCCAGCCCAAGCATGCATACTTATATGTAAAAATGGACGCAGGCAGATGGCAGCTGTATTCCTTCAGCCACTTAGTCTCTACTACTACATCGCTATGTAGTGAACCTGCGATCAGCCAAATGGAGGCTCGGTCATCACTAGGCGCCTGTTTAAGGGTGACCTGAGGGTAAGGGAATTTCACACAAGCACTAAGAACTAGAGTTGTAATGAGAATAAGAACAAGCCTCGCCATGAGGGGGTGATGTGCTAAAAAAAGAGCTTTGCAAATAAAAAAGAGCGACTCATGCGAGCCGCTCTTTAATTAAATTTTAAAGAGGTTAAGAATTAACCTTTCTTGTCGAGGTAACGAGCAACGAAGTCTTTTCCACCAAGTCCAAGAGCAATGGCACCACCGATACCACCTGCAAATCCAAGAGCAAGCACGATAGCTTTAAACGGAAGTCCTGTAAGGTCTGGAGCGAGTCCAGAACGGTTAAGAGCTACTACTGCTACGAAGAAGATAATAAGACCTTGAACTACTTTAGCAAGAGTGAGGTTTTTACCTTTAAGTTGGTCAAAAGCAAATTTTGCTCCCACGTATCCTGCTCCGAAGATGAGAACTGCAAGAAGCACATTGAAGAATCCACCAAGGATAGATTCAGACGCTTTACTCAGAAGCTCAATATCAAGAGCGTTAATCGCGGTGCTGATAAGGAGAACCATGATGGAAACAAATACAACTGTTCCAGCAAGACCAGAGATAGAGTTCTTTCCTGATGCTGGGATAGTGAGACCCATTTTTCCTGGGAAGTTGTCTACACCTGTAGCAGCAAGAAGGTTAGAAACAAGCTTTTGCGCGATTCCACCGATAAGAACACCTGCAGCGATAAGAACACCAGCGATGAGGATTTTAGGAACAGATCCGAGGATTTGATCACTGATTCCAGCAATTGGCTCAGAGATCTCAGGCATGTTAAGTGAACGAAGAGCTACTGGAGCGAAGAGAAGGATGATGAAACAGTAAATTGCTGTTCCAAGCGAACCTGAAATAGGTGTCGTGCCTTCTTCAGAACCGATGCGCTCGTCTACACGAGCAGCATTAAGAACATTCTCAACAAGACCTTTTACGATCTTAGCAAGAACAGTTCCAAGGTAAAGAACGATACCAGCCATAAGAAGGTTAGGGATAGCGCTTAAAAATTGCTTGAAGAGATCATTAAGTGGTTCAACAACTTGCTTAAGCCCTGCGAAGTCAAGAGCGAAGATGATGACGAAAAGAAGGAGAACTCCGTAAATGAGGGAAGAAAGCATCTTTTCTGTAGAACCTGAATTTGATCCCATTAAACGACCGAGTTTCTCATCGATTCCTGTTTTGCTGATTCCTTTTCCGCAAACTTTAGATACTGTTTTAGCAATCCATTTTCCGATAAGGAAGATAAGAATAGCAACTATATATGTGGCGACTGGACCTACAGCTTCAGATACGCCTTTAATAGACTGCATGATAGCTGCTGGGTTTAATGCGTTTTCAGCGAGTATGTTCATATTATTGGATGATTTATTTTGTTTGTGTGAGAGTTAACTTTTCTCTGTTGTTATGACTAGGGATATTGGAGCAAATGTCACACCTTATTTTTTGTTAATTAGTTTTTTTTTCTTTCTGGGTAATCTGATCATTTTTTTTGCGATAAACCAGCCCATTATAAGCCCTCCTAAGTGGCACGCATGACCAATTTGGAAAATAGGACTTAGAGCGGACTTTTCCATAGTTATACCGATTTGGGAAAAAAGCGGAATATGAAGAGAGGGAGCGGTGATCATGAAAAATGTGGTGGTGATGAGAATGCCATAAAAAAGATTTTTACCACTTACAAATAGAGGCCAGAAAATTGTATCAGGTGCTATCGTGCACAAGGCTGCAAATAAGCTTAAAACTCCTCCAGATATTCCAATTAAGGGAATGGTGTCAGCTCTAAGAAATGGATCTAGTATAATATGAAAAATAGCCGAAGATAATATACCTAAACCAAGAATTTGTAGGCATTTAAATGAACCTAGGATGAGAGAAAGCCTGCTAGATAAATAAAAAAGGCTAAAGGCGTTAATGATTAGGTGACTAAGTTGGAACGGATGATGGAAAAAGCTGTAAGTAAGGATAGTCCAAGCTTTACCTTTTAGAAGAGCACCTCTCGTGACTCCTATAGTGTTATAGAACTCCTGTGTAGCGTATTCTGGAGAAATAATAAAGAAGGCTTGGATAGTAACTAATAGACCAACAAGGATGAATATCCACGCTTTCAACTCCACTCTAGGAAATGAAGGCTTCATCATAGTTTGAAAGGTGGTTTAGCCTTTTGCTCTCGGCTCTTTGGAGTCTGAAGATGTGACAAACGGTCCGCCTTCAAGCGGCGCTACACCAGTAAACGCTACATCAGGGAGTTCTGTTTCTGTGCCAGCGAGAGGGAAGTCCTTCCTAAGAGGGAAGCTTGGATAGCCTTCCCACATGAGAATGCGGCGTAAATCTGGGTGACCTTGAAAGGTGATTCCCATCATATCATAAATCTCTCTTTCGTGCCAATCAGCGGTTGCCCAAATGTCTGTTGCGGTGGGCACAGGTTGGTCTTCCTCTACTTTTACTCTTATTCGCAGGTGTTTTTCATCGAGGATGGTTGCAAGCTCATAAACCATTTCAAACCTGGGATCTGCATCTTCTCCATGATCTAAACTAGAGGCATCTATGAGGAAGTCATAGTTAAGCTTATCTGAGGCATATTTGAGAGCCTCGTGTAATTTATCAAGTGGTAATATAACAGTCGCTTCATCTCTGAATTCGATGACTTCTATCCCATTGTATTTTTGCTTGAGAGCATTTGCGTCCTTTAATCCACTCATAGTATTTCGATTATCGTATGGTTAGGCTACAGGCTCTTGTTTTTGCTCCGTAAAAGAGGATTCTGTATCAATCTTATCTTGAAGCTTTAAGAGCCCTTCAATGAGTGCTTCAGGGCGTGGAGGGCATCCAGAGATATAAACATCTACAGGAATGATCGTATCGATGCCCTGTAAGACGGCATAGCTCCGATACATTCCTCCAGAGGAAGCACAAGCACCCATTGCGATGCACCACTTAGGCTCTGGCATTTGATCCCATATGCGCTTTACTGCTAGAGCCATTTTATAGGTAACAGTTCCAGCGACGATCATTACATCACTTTGGCGGGGCGAAAAGCGCATCACCTCGGCTCCAAAGCGGGAAATATCAAAGCGCGCAGAAGCGGTCGCCATGAGCTCGATCGCGCAACAGGCTAAACCCATCGGCATCGGCCAGAGAGAATTCTTTCTCATCCAGTTAATAGAGGCGTCTAAACGGGTGACGACGATATTACCCTCGATTTTTGAATCATAGGCAACATCAGCGAGCTGGGTTTCAGAATCTAAGGAATTGATACTCACAAGGATAATTTAAATAGTATTAGCTTCTCCACAAGGCGGAATTACAGGAACTCTCTTATTCTTCTTCGATATATTGGGTATGCCCCTCTTTTTTAATGGATTTAAGCTCACTAAGCACGTCATCTACGAGGCCTTCATCTTCCGAGTAAAGCGCGAGCTCTAAATCACAAAGCTTAGCATAATTTTTAGCGAGAAGTTTTTTATATTCTGCGAGCAGTTCAGCTTTTTCAGTTCCATCTTCCATTTTCTCTACCATGGATGGAACTAGAGGGAAGCATTTGAGAAGTTCTTCTTGCGCCTTCAGGACTGCCCCTGCTTTACCACTCCAATCCGTATCGTCAAATTTACGAAGGCTTTTAATATGTGAGCTAAGCTCATCCATATGTATAGCGAGCTGAGTCTCATCTTTGTGATGTTCATCTGCTAAGCAGTTAAAGCTAAGGAGAAGTGTAAAAAGGCAGATAAGGAGTTGTTTCATATTCTTCATATATGAATAGTTAAGTATATTTTCCATTCAGAACTTCAAACAAAAATTATCAAGGTTTTTCAAACAATACGACATTTTTATAAGCGGAGGATTAATCGCATCCTCCCTACCGCTTAGCCCTATAATACAAGTAAATTGGGTGGGGCGGTTTTGACAAAGCCGCCGTTTCTAAGGGAGGCTTTACCCTGATAAGTTTTTTATCGTGTAGTGTGGAGGTTTTTACTTAACCCACTTCAGTTTTTTCTCGATGGCTGCAATCATCACTCCTGCAATGTCTTTGCCTGTTGCGGCTTCTACTCCTTCAAGACCAGGGGAGGAATTCACTTCTAGAAGAAGCGGCCCTCTTTTAGACCTGATGATATCTACGCCTGCCACGTCTAAGTTAAAGATTTTTGCAGCCTTTACTGCTATTTGGCGTTCTTCAGGGGAGGGTGTTATTTTTTTAGCTGAGCCACCACGGTGCAGGTTGGCGCGGAACTCTCCAGGTGCGGCGGAGCGCTCAATCCCTGAGACCACTCGTCCATTTACTACAAAGAGACGTAAATCTTTCCCTTGTGCTTCTTTAATGAATTCTTGAACGAGGAAATTAGCTCTTAAAGATTTAAAGGCGCCGATAACTGACTCAGAGGCTTTATCTGTCTCCGCGAGAACTACGCCTTTTCCTTGCGTGCCTTCCAGAAGCTTAACAATGAGTGGTGCTCCTCCAACCATCTCAATCAACTCTTCAGTCTCTTGAGGAGAGTCCGCAAATCCAGTGGTTGGAATATCGATCCCGCCTTTAAAGAGTTTTTGCAGGGAAAATAGTTTATCGCGGGATTGTGTAATGGAGCTAGCGGTGTTGAGAGTAAAGACATCGAGGCTTTCAAACTGCCTGATTAAGGCGCAGCCATAGAATGTCATAGCTGGTTTGATCCTAGGGATGATGGCATCTAAATGGTTTAGATTACGCCCGCCCCTGTAATTTACGGCGGGGCTTCCAGCATCCAGTTTCATGAAGCATTGCTTTAGATCAAAGAACTCTATTTCATGACCACGTTGTTCCCCGGCTTCGACCAAGCGTTGGTTACTGTAAAGGGATGGATTGCTTGCTAGTAATCCTATTTTTAATCCATTCTCGCTTTTCTCTTCTTTTACATAGAATTGCTTAATCTCATCTCTTGTGTATTCACGGAGGCAAAACTTTTCTGAGGGATCAACCATAGCTTTCCCTGAAATCGCTTCACGCCCTAAAAGCATTCTATACCCCATCGAGTCACGGTTTGTTAAGGTAAGCTCCACTTCCCATGAGTGATCTCCTAATCCTAATGCCACTTTCACGACATATCTTTTCTCAGAAGTGCCGTTTGAACTTTTTACATCGCGCCTATCGTGAACAGGCATTTCGCAACGGAGAGCTGTTTTTCTATCATTTTGGATGGGAGAGAGATCAAAGCTCACCCAAGGTTGCCTGTCTTTCTTAAAAGCTTGTATATTATAAGCGTGAATGGAAGAGGTTTTAGCACCAGAGTCGACGCGTGCTTTGATGGCAGGAACTCCGAGCGAAGGAAAGGAGCACCATTCTTCGCTTCCAATAATAAGTTTATCAGTATTCATTTAAATTGATTTATCCTCATGGTTGTCACTCTAGATAACTATTACGTCAACTTAATCCGTTCGCACGTTACACTTTTAGCAGGGAAGTATGATTCTGCCTGAAAACGATAGGAGCTCACCAGTATTTGGTGTATCTAATCTTCTTTTAAATGCACAGGCTTATAGCCACCAATAGACATGTAATAAAAAATGATAAGGAGAAAAGCAATTGCCATAATAGCGGGTAAAACGGTCGTTACCTTGAGCGACCTCTTACGCGTTCTAGCTAGTATTCCTTCCCCTTTAGTAGCGTATTCATCCAGAAGCTTTCTACTGGCTCAATGATCTCTGTGATAAATGCGGGAGGAAATAATACGGGTAGCCCTATAACAAGAGAAAGTAAGCAAGCGTAGCGTAACCACCATGCTTTCTTCTCGATTAGCACCGCGATGCCTTGGAAAAGAAAGAAGAGAAACGGGAGTCCAAACCCTTCCATGACAATGACTGTTATAGCGAGTTCGTGAAAGAGTCCTGAAACGAGAAAAACGGCAAATACTGCTCCTTTTTCACCAAGTTTTAACGTCAGTGGTTTCTGGACTGCTATTGCCATCATTTGGCTGTAAGCTAAATTCCAACGTGCTCCCCAAAAATCCCTAAATCCAGTAGTTACCAAAGGGTTTCGGAATAGGGTGCGGACGGGAAATCCTACACAGCGCCATAACGCGGTATTAAGTCTGAGCACTCCGTAGTGGAACATCATACTCATGAAGATGAAAGAAAGCGGGAAGTAGTCCCATTTAAGGCTGACATAGAGGCTTAGTCCGATCGCTCCCAGAGCTATAGAGAACAGAGCAGTCCTGACGTGGCTTTTCCATTCTAAAGCTCTTCGCTTACAAGTCCACGCCATCGGTTGCATTCCGAACCAGAGGAAACTAAAAGTGATCCATCTATGCCATGATAACCTCTTTCCCCCTGACTGAACCCATTCCATATAGCTACCCACCAAGCTAAGCGCGGAATGTTATCCCATTTTTCGCAGACCCACTTTCCCGCGAGGTTAGTGACGATTCCTATAAGGAGGGCGTATGCTAAGTTGATTATCTGATATTCCATATTAAGGTTCCCCAGTAGACTGTTACTAAGCCGAAAAACATCGTTACTAACAACGTCTCGGCAACTTTGTTAAAAGGAGTTTCTGGTATGTCATCCCGATTAAAGTAGAAAAATTGACATACGATACGACCGCTCCACCATAAGCCCATAAAGACGAGTAGAGTATTCCCCAATGGGCTTCCTTTCATGAGCTCATCGGCGAAGAAAAAGGTTATGATGGCAAAGAAGAGGTGACTCCCTAAAATGTATACAGCGTATGTAAAAAACATCTGTCTCATGAGTGGGATGAGCTGAGCAGTATGTTCTGACCATTTTAAACAGTGCGGAATGGCTAAGCTGCCGATGAAGAGAAGGAATTGCGCTCCTCCAGCTATATAGAGTCCTAGTTTTAAAAGTTGTTCCATAAGGTTAAGTGAGAGTGATGTATAAGAATGTTCCTGCAATGTAGGTGAAGGTCGCTAAGAAAAGAGCATTTCAGCGCGGGTTCTCTTTATTAATCTGTTTATCGTAATAGAAGACATGTAGCAGAACCCGCCCGCCCCAGAAAATTGTTCCAAACCAGAGGAAGCCACGTGCCATGAGCGTGTCTGCTTTTACTAGTTCAGTTGTAGCGTAAAGGCAGGCTAACGCCATTGCGACCATCGTCATTACGATGTATAAAGTATGAACCTTAAAGGTTTGCTGAAAGAAATTCTCTGTATTCGCTAAGTTTTTATTCCACCCAAGTTTCTTAAACGCGAAAGCGTTTGCAATGCATATCATTAGCAAGAGGAACCCAGCTACTTTTAATAAAATCTCATTCATGTCTGTCTAAATATAACTTTCAGTATTTACTGAAAGCTTAAGATATAAGTCAAGCGTGATTTTAAACTTCGCCTCTTTCGTCTTTCTCTAGTTGGATGCGATCTGCTAGATTGCGCGCTTTTACGCGGTTATCTCTTTTGTTCCAGCGTTCGGTAATCATTTTACGCTTTTTCTGGCGGCGTTTAAGTTCAGCAATTTCTTCTTCAAGTCTTAAGTAGCCATCATACCGATCAAGGTTTAAGGCACCACTTTCTACCGCTTCTCGGATGGCGCATCCTTTATCGCTTTGGTGCTTGCAATCATGAAATTTGCATTGAGAAGTAAGAGCTTCGATATCAGCGAAGCTTTCTCTTAAGCCCTTTTCATCTGTCCACATCTGGATTTCTCGCATCCCAGGGTTATCAACTAAAAGTCCGCCTTTTGGTAGGAGGACAAGCTCTCGTGCGGTAGTCGTGTGTCTGCCTTTTCCGGTGAGTGCATTCACGTCACCAGTGCTCATTACTTCATTTCGGATTACTCTATTGAGGATAGTCGATTTTCCTACCCCACTAGAGCCGACGAGAGCTACCGTCTTTCCTTCTTCAAAGTATTCATTTAAAATTTCTAGAGGATCGTCGTTCAGTGCGGACATGACGCGTACTTGTGCTTGAGCACTGAGTGCCGTTATCTCGGCAATGCGCTTGGTGAGATCTTCCTTGGAGACAAGGTCTGATTTATTAATTACAACCACAGGAATACAGCCTGTTTTTTCAATGAGCAGGAAATATCTTTCTAACCTGCGGACGTTAAAGTCTGCAAGCGGGTCAGTCACCACCATTACATAGTGTACGTTGGCGCAAATCACATGCTCATCAGAGCTGTTACCGGACATTTTACGCGAGAAGCGACTCTGGCGCGGTAGAATCGCTTGAATAATAGGGATTTCTTCTTTTACATCCAGAGCGACCCAATCTCCGACCGCAGGCAAATCTGCGTCGCATTCAGCCTCATGCCAAAGTTTCCCTGCTACAATGGAATCTAAATCTTCACCGTCATGTAGAAGCGCTGTGAAATTAATTTTCGTTTCACGGATGAGTCTTCCTGCAACAAATCCTTTCTTTTTGTAAGGCAAAAACGCCTGCTCAAAGGCAGGCGTCCATCCTAGAGATTTAGGCGTGACTTGAATCAAGGGATAATGAAGATGTTATTCGTGCCAGGCTCTTTCGCCATTTTACCTGAAGGGATTCCAGACACATCCACGGTGTTATAAGGGCGGTAAGGGCTCTTCACATAACCTGGTGTTTCTGTCATCTGTGCCAGAGGATAGTTATTTTGCACTGGTGCAGAAGGCGCTGCCTGTTGCGTATTATTAAATCCATTGGTTTGATTTCGCTCTTGTACTGCTGCAGAGCCAGCACCAACAGCAGCTCCTATAGCCGCGCCATTCACGATATCTTTAGTGTCGTCTCCAGCAAGAGCGCCGATGGCACCACCAGCTAAAGCTCCTACGCCTGCTCTCTGTTGTTGTAAGGGTGTGCAGCTTGAAAAGCTAAGCGCACAAAAAAGCCCTGCTATTCCCGCTAGTCTAAAAGTTGTTAAGTGATTTTTCATTTTTGATCTATGACAGAGAGACAATGGCAACTATTCAAAAAGAAACAATGGATTTTTGTTAAAAGCGTAATTTAGCTGTTTAGTTCTACGGGAGGCCCATTTGTTAGACCGCTTTAGCACTTTGAGTATATTTCGCAATAGGTGTAATAACTTGGTCCTTACTCGCAGACATATGCCTATCATGAGAACGAAGTTGGATAGCCTCTGCTATGTGATTCTGCTCTATCTGCTCTTTATTTGCCAAATCCGCAATTGTTCTAGCGACCTTTAAGATGCGGTTATAGGCTCTTCCAGAATATCCAAATTTATCCATAGCTCTCTCCAGAATGAGGTGAGTTCGCTCATCTAGCTTACAGTATTTACTGAGTATCTTTCCTGTAGCTTGAGCATTACAGAGTCCGTCTTCACCGTATTTGCTATAGCGCGCTACCTGTATATTTCTGGCTTTTACAACACGTTTGCGAATTTCCTCAGATGACTCTTCTACTCTCTCTATTCGCAGCTCTTTATAATCTACTCTTGGGACACTTATTTGAATATCTATTCGATCTAATATAGGACCCGAAAGTCTGTTTTGGTAATTCTCTAGCTGACGTGAATGGCAACTGCATTGCGTTTTTGTATCACCTCTATATCCGCATGGACATGGGTTCATTGCTGCTACGAGCATGAACTTACTAGGGAAGTTGAGCGTTCCGCTTGCGCGTGAAATCGTTACCTGGCCATCTTCTAGAGGTTGTCTAAGAACCTCTAGTGTAGTGCGGCGAAATTCTGGAAACTCATCGAGGAAAAGGACTCCATTATTTGCAAGAGATACCTCCCCTGGTGATATGATACTTCCTCCACCGAGTAAGCCTGCATCTGATATAGTATGGTGCGGAGATCGATAGGGTCTTTCTTTAATGAAGGATGAATGACTATTAGTGAGACCTCTTACTGAGAAGACTTTGGTTGTTTCTATCGCTTCTGCCTCCGTTAGGGGTGGCAATATGGTAGGTATTCTCTGCGCTAGCATGGATTTCCCTGTTCCGGGAGAACCACTCATGAGAATATTATGTCCACCTGCAGCAGCGATTTCTAATGACCGTTTGGCATAGGCTTGTCCTTTTACTTCTGAAAAATCGACTACGTATTTTGGAGGAGTGGTGAGGTCTACATTTGCTTGGGTTCTGGGAAGCGGTTCTTTCTGAATGAGGTGATCCCATACTTCTTTAAGTGATGAAGCACCATATACTTCTAGATCAGATATGAGTGATGCTTCTGCCGCGTTCTCCACAGGTAATAGGATTGCTTTCTTACCTGCCTGTTTAGCGGCCACCGCGAGCGCAAGGACTCCTTTCACTGGTCTTAGGGTGCCATCTAAGGAGAGCTCACCTGCGACTAAGAAATCTTCTAAGGCAGGAATGGAGACTCCCATATTGTTAAGCGCGATCCCGATGGCGATAGGTAAATCAAAAGCAGGGCCTTCCTTCTTAAGGTCTGCAGGTGCGAGATTAATGACATGCGTTCCATCTTCTCCGTAGAAATTTGCAGCCTTGAGGGCAAAGTGTACGCGCTCGCTGGATTCACGAATCGCAGTATCCGGCAGTCCAACGATGATCGTTTTTGATTCCATAGACATTCGGGAGGCGACCTCCACTTCTACGATAGTAGCTTCTACTCCTTGGACCGCTGCGCTGTAGACTTTCTGCATAGTGGAAATAATGATTTCATGAACACGTGTTCATGTGAAGTTTTAAATTGCGTTTTTTTCAGTCGCATCTCAGATGAAGCCTGCTTAACTCAGCGCATGAGCGATTTAGACTTAGGTGAGCAACCACTTATTATGATGATGGAAAAGTGGGGTCTTAGTAATGAAGACTTGGTGAAAGCCTCCACAGAACAGTTGACCTTTAAGCAGGTTCAGAAAGCGAGAAAAGGAAGGCGCCTAACGATGGCAATGATGTTTAAAGTGATGCGTGCTTATAACGTCGCGATTTGGCATAAGCTTGATAAGAAGCAAAAGGAGAAATTTACAGAGTATAACCACCGTCCCCTCTTTAATTATGCCAAAGGGTATGATGCGGAATGGGCTGACCCAAATGAGGCCTTGATCGCTGAGTTAGCTGGTGATGGCGAAGAATGAGTGAGCGAATCACCATTATAGGAGCCGGACTTGCGGGCTGTAGTCTCGCATGGTGCTTATACAAGAGAGGGTGTGATTTTATATTATTAGAGGATGAGCCAGATTCGGCAGGTTCACTTGTGGCTGCGGGAATGCTCGCGCCCGTCACAGGGAGGGCTTTTAATCCTTCATGGCAGATTGATACATTTTATTACCCGGCGCGGTCTTTTTACTCTTATGTGGAAAAGGAGCTAGGGATGAAGCTATGGCATTCCTTCCCTGTAGTGAGGCTCTTTCATGACGCTAAAGATAGAAGGAAGTTTGAGAAGAAGCGTGAGCAAGATGAGAACTTAGGCCTTTGGGTGCACGAGACCTTAGAGCAAGTGGATAATGCTATCGCTGAAGATGGCGCAGTCGTTTGGAAAGGGAGTGGACGCTTAAATGTTGGGCGATTTGTGAAGGCGACCCGTGCCTTTTTTGCGCGTAAGGGCTATTACAGTGAAGGGGCGTTGCCGAAAGATAATACTGGCATCTGTATTCACACGAAGGGTGCGCGAGGCCTCATAGAAGGCTCTCCTATTAAGCTTCCGCAACGCAGTGCAAAGGGAGAAATTCTAACGGTTCGTATTCCTGAGCTTTCACAGGAGAGAATCCTGAGTCGTGGAACGTGGCTTGTGCCTACTGGTGAAAATGACGGCACATTTTTAGCGGGAGCAAGTTATGAGTGGGATGACCTCACGAATAACCCAACGCAAGCAGGGCGGGCAGCAGTAGAAAAGGGGATTAGTGCCTTGATCAAAAGCCCTTTTGAGGTTCTGGATCATGTCGCAGGAGTGCGCCCGATCGTAAGGAGGAGTGAACCCGTGATCGGGAGAGTGAGTGAGAACACCTTCATTATGAATGGTCTTGGTTCAAAAGGGGTTCTTTATGCTCCTCGGACAGCGGAGATCCTTATTGCGCATATTTTAGAGCAGGTGAAAATTCCTGATGAATTAGAAGTTGCAGGAGTTCTAAAGTAGAATATTTTACTCTATGCCTATTCCATCTCTCAAACTCATCTCTGCTTTAAGAAAAACTGCTGACCGCGTGGAAGCAGGTGCCCGATACGAATGGGGGCACATGGCGCATTGCAACTGCGGGCACCTCGCACAAACGGTGACGGAGAAATCAGGGGCGCAAATTTCTCATGCTGTTAAGCATACCCTAGACGAATGGACCGAGCATGCTAATGACGTATGCGCTGTCACGGGTCACCCAGTTGAAGATCTCCTCGATGCTTTAATGGAATACGGATTTAGCCGCCAAGATGTGCAACATCTAGAATGGCTTTCTGATAAGCGAGTTTTAAGAAGATTAGGCGAAAATATCTATCTCGAACGAAATCAGCGAGATGACCTCATCACCTATCTACGTGAAATGGCAGGAATGTTAGAAGATGAGCTAAGCTCCATGGTGCTTTTGGCTGCGGTTAAGAGCTCTCAAATGTAGAGAGGAATTATTATTTAAGAACCCATT